>NZ_JBEXRZ010000199.1:0-13822 GCF_040613325.1 Streptomyces sp. NPDC006283
GGGGTGTGGGCGGCATGGACGCCACCGCTCAGGATGGTCTGCAGGCGGTCGGAGATGTCGGCGTAATCGTCGAATCCGAGCACCCCGTCGGCCTCGGGAAGGGCCTCCGCAAGATCCTTGCCGTACCGCTCGGCCATGCAGCCCACGGCCACGACGGCCTGGGTTCTGCCGTGATCCTTGAGATCGTTGGCTTCCAGCAGGGCGTCGACGGAGTCCTTCTTGGCGGCCTCGACGAATCCGCAGGTGTTGACCACGGCGACGTCGGCGTCGGAGGCGTCCTCGACGAGCTCCCAGCCGTCCGCTGCCAAGCGGCCTGCAAGCTCCTCCGAGTCCACCTCGTTACGGGCGCATCCGAGAGTGACAAGGGCGACGGTACGGCGTTCGGGCATGGGCTCAAGACTACTTTGTCCCGGCCCACACCCCCGCCGCGAGGGTCGAGGCCCTGCGTCACACGTTCCGCACGGGTGCCGTCAGCCGACCTCGGGGTCGCCCTTCGTGTAGGAGAGCCGCTCGACGCCGCCCATCTCGAATTCGTCCTTGACCTTCTTGCCGTTCACGAACAGCTCGATCGCCCCGGCGTTCCCGAGGATCAGGTCGACGCGCTCGTCGTCCTGGAAGGTCTTGGTCTCGCCCTTGAGCAGGAGCCCGTCGAAGAGCAGCTTGCCGTTGTGCGACTTGGCGGAGATCCAGCTCTTGTCGCCGGTGGCGGAGAGCTTGACCGTGACCTTGTCCTTCGGCAGTGCCGCGATGGCGCTGTCGGAAGGATCGGGCTTGGGGTCGGCGGGCTTGGTGGTCGGTGTGGTGGGCTTCTTCGTCTCGGGTGCGGCACCCTCCGCGACGGTGTTGCCGCCACCCTCGCTCTCGCCGTCGCTGAACAGCGTGAAGCCGGCGAAGCCGACCACGGCGACGATCGCGGCGACCATGGCCGCGGTCCAGTTGGGGCGGCGCCGCTCGGGGCGGATGCGCTCGGCCTCGAACAGCGGCGCGGCAGGCGTCGGCGCCGGGCGGCCGCCGTGCTCGGCGTCGTACCGCTCGATGAGCGGATCGGGGTCGAGTCCGACGGCGCGGGCGAGCATGCGGATGTGTCCGCGGGCGTACACATCACCGCCGGAGCAGGAGAAGTCGTCCTCCTCGATCGCGTGCACGATGGGGATGCGCACCCGTGTGGAGGTACTGACCTCGTCAACGGTGAGGCCTGCGCCGACACGCGCCTGCTGGAGCACGCGACCGATCGAAGGCCCGTCGTCTTCGACTGAAGGACGGTCGTCTTCGGGGGAGTTGCCGATGGACACGGGGGCGCCTTTCGAGCGTGTAACCACCTGCTGGAGGTTCAGTCTATGGGTGGTACGAAAGGGTGGGGCAAGCGGGCGGTGAAGGTTTGTACGCCATCGGAATGGACGGCCGATCCCGGGGTCGGGGACATCTGTACATCCCTTCCTCCAACTTGACGTATAACCAAGGGAAACGGTTGCTCACCGAACCCTTACGAGTGAGTCTCTCCCCGGATCACGGCGAGCACTCCATCCAGTTCGTCGGGTTTCACAAGAACGTCACGTGCCTTCGATCCTTCGCTGGGGCCGACGATGTTCCGTGACTCCATGAGGTCCATCAGCCGCCCCGCCTTCGCGAAGCCCACCCGCAGCTTGCGCTGCAGCATCGACGTCGAGCCGAATTGCGTGGAAACGACCAGCTCGGCGGCCTGGCAGAGCAGATCGAGGTCGTCGCCGATGTCCTCGTCGATGTCCTTCTTCTGCTTCGTGCCGACGACCACGTCGTCCCGGAACACGGGAGCCATCTGGTCCTTGCAGTGCTGGACGACGGCCGCGACCTCGTCCTCCGTCACGAAGGCGCCCTGCATGCGCGTTGGTTTGTTGGCGCCCATCGGGAGGAAGAGCCCGTCACCCTTGCCGATGAGTTTCTCCGCGCCCGGCTGGTCGAGGATGACCCGGCTGTCGGCGAGCGAGGAGGTGGCGAAGGCGAGCCGTGACGGCACGTTCGCCTTGATCAGGCCGGTGACGACGTCGACGGAAGGACGCTGGGTCGCCAATACCAGATGAATGCCCGCGGCGCGCGCCAGCTGCGTGATGCGGACGATCGCGTCCTCGACGTCACGCGGCGCGACCATCATGAGGTCCGCGAGCTCGTCGACGATGACCAGCAAATACGGATACGGCTGGAGCTCCCGCTCGCTGCCCTCGGGCGACTTGACCTTCCCCTGGCGCACGGCCTGGTTGAAGTCGTCGATGTGCCGATAACCGTACGCGGCCAGGTCGTCGTACCTCAGGTCCATCTCGCGCACCACCCACTGCAGGGCCTCGGCGGCCCGTTTGGGGTTGGTGATGATGGGCGTGATCAGATGCGGGATGCCCTCATAGGCGGTGAGCTCGACCCGCTTGGGGTCGACGAGCACCATCCGCACGTCCTCCGGCGTCGCTCTTATCATCACGGACGTGATCAGGCAGTTGATGCAGGACGACTTGCCGGAACCGGTGGCGCCGGCGACCAGGACGTGCGGCATCTTCGCCAGGTTGGCCATCACATAGCCGCCCTCGACGTCCTTGCCGAGTGCGACGAGCATGGGGTGATCGTCCTCGGCGGCGTCCGCGAGACGCAGGACGTCGCCGAGATTGACCATCTCCCGGTCGGTGTTGGGGATCTCGATGCCGACCGCGGACTTCCCGGGGATCGGGGAAATGATCCGCACGTCGGGGCTGGCGACCGCGTACGCGATGTTCTTGGTCAGGGCCGTGATGCGCTCGACCTTCACGGCGGGGCCGAGCTCCACCTCGTACCGGGTGACCGTCGGGCCGCGGGTGAAGCCGGTGACGGCCGCGTCGACCTTGAACTCCGTGAAGACGTTGGTCAGCGAGGCGACGATCGCGTCGTTGGCGGCGCTGCGCGTCTTGCCCGGGCCGCCGCGCTCGAGCAGGTCGAGCGAAGGGAGCGAGTACGTGATGTCGCCGGACAGCTGAAGCTGCTCGGCGCGGGGCGGGAGAGGTTCGGACTTCTCGGGCGCCGGCTTGGTCAGGTCGGGCACGGCCCCCTTCGCCGTGGAGGCCTTCGGCGCGGGAGCCTTCGGCTCACTGCGGTCGGCGTCCTCCGGCTCCCGGGCGGTCGGCACGGGCGTGGCGGCGCGCTGCCGCTCGGCCGTGACGTCGCGGGTGAGGTCCGCGACGAGCGGCGAGGGAGGCATGCCGTTCAGCACTGCTCCGTCGAGGGCGGCGGCAGCGGCCGCCGCGACGTCGACGGCGTCCATCTCACGACCGAGGGCCGGCTGAGCCGAGGGCCGGCGCGGGCGGCGGCGCTGGGAGAGCGCCTCTTCCTCTGCGGCGCCCGGGTCGTGGCCGACGGGCATGCCATCGCGGCGTGAGGAGCGGCGGGGCCGGGCGGGCAGAGCCTCGCGCCACTGCTCGTCGTCCTCACCGCTCTCGCCCCGCGGCCCGGCCGGCGGTTCGACGATGCCGAGCTTGGAACCGAGCAGCCGCAGGCGCTGCGGGATGGCGTTGACGGGCGTGGCGGTCACGACGAGCAGCCCGAAGACGGTGAGCAGCACCAGCAGCGGGACGGCGAGGACCTCGCCCATCATGAAGATCAGCGGTTTGGACGCCCCCCAGCCGATCAGGCCGCCGGCGTCCTGGATCGCCTCCGCGCCCTCGCCGCGGCCGGGCGATCCGCACGCGATGTGGACCTGTCCGAGGACGCCGATGATCAGCGCGGAAAGACCGATCACGATACGGCCGTTGGCCTCGGGCCGCTCCGGATAGAGGATCAGCCGCACGCCGATGGCGCCCAGCAGCAGCGGCGCGAGCAGATCGAGCCGGCCGAAGGCGCCGGTGATCAGCATCTCGACGAGACCGCCGACGGGTCCCTGCAGATTCGACCAGGTGCCCGCCGCAATGATCAGTGCGAGGCCGAGCAGCAACAGCGCCAGGCCGTCCTTGCGGTGCGCCGGATCAAGGCCCTTTGCGCCACGCCCTATGCCGCGGAACATCGCGCCGACGGTGTGGGCGAACCCCAGCCAGACGGCGCGCACAAGGCGGTACACGCCCCCGGTGGGGGACGGCGCGGGTTTCGGCGCAGCCGCCTTCTTGGCCGTCGCCTTCTTCGCGGGCGCCCTTTTTGCGGGCACGGGCTTCTTGGGGGCGGTCTTCCTGGCGGGCGCCGCCTTCTTCGCGACACCGGTCGTACGGCCGGCGCGCGGCTTCGCGGTGCCCGCCGTGCCCTGGGAACCCTTGCCGGACGTACGTGAGGCCATGGTGGTGAGGTTACCGGTGTCGACCGCTGCTCACACGTGTGCCCACTGCTTCACCCGTACGTGTCGCGACGTATGAGGCGCCAAACTGACGAGGCCTCAAGCTGCGGCAGCGGTCGTCAACTCTGCGACGGAAGGGTGGCCGAGCCGCCGCCCGTGCCGGGCTCCAGGGCGTCAAGCGCCCTGCGCAGTCCGGTGAGTTTGCGCTCCAGGTGGGCGGCGGTGGCCACCGCCGCCGCGTCCGCCGACTCGTCGTCGAGCTGCTTGGAGAGCGCCTCCGCCTGCTCCTCGACAGCGGCGAGCCGCGCGGAGAGTTCCGCGAGGAGGCCCGCGGGCTCCCGGCCCGCTCCCGCGTCGGCCTGGGCCCCGCCCTCGAGCTGGAGGCGCAGCAGCGCGGCCTGCTCACGCAGTTGGCAGTTCTTCATGTAGAGCTCGACGAAGACCGAGACCTTCGCACGGAGCACCCACGGGTCGAACGGCTTGGAGATGTAGTCCACGGCACCCGCGGCGTAACCGCGGAAGGTGTGGTGGGGTCCGTGATTGATCGCGGTGAGGAAGATGATCGGGATGTCCCTGGTCCGCTCGCGCCGCTTGATGTGCGCGGCGGTCTCGAAACCGTCCATTCCCGGCATCTGGACATCCAGCAGAATGACCGCGAAGTCATCCGTCAGCAGCGCCTTGAGCGCTTCCTCCCCTGACGATGCCCGCACCAGTGTCTGATCGAGCGCGGAGAGGATGGCCTCCAGCGCAAGCAGATTCTCCGGCCGGTCATCGACCAGGAGGATCTTGGCCTTCTGCACCATGCCCCGTCCTCCTCGCCCCGGCATGGGGTCTCTCCGGCCCGAAGAGCCGGAGGACGCACCGGGCGCCGCCCCAGGGGACGACTCCCTTGCGTCGCCCGTCCTTGTGCCGGTCATGGTAGCCGCACCCCGCCCGTCGCCACACCCTGTCACCGTGATGTCACTGTGCACGTACCGCAAACGCGGGGCGAGACCGGATAGTTCCCCGGATACTCCGGTCTCACACGCGATCATCCACACTCGATCAGCGACCCGCGCAAAATCGCACGCCCAGCAGTCACTCCCCGCGCATCCACTGCTCCATCACCGTCAGCAGATGGTCCGGATCGACCGGCTTGGTCACATAGTCGGAGGCGCCCGACTCGATGGCCTTCTCCCGGTCGCCCTTCATGGCCTTCGCGGTGAGCGCGATGATCGGCAACCCGGCGAACTGCGGCATCCTGCGGATCGCCGTCGTCGTCGCGTACCCGTCCATCTCCGGCATCATGATGTCCATCAGTACGACAGTCACATCGTCATGCTGCTCGAGCACTTCGATGCCTTCCCGGCCGTTCTCCGCGTAGAGCACCGACAGCCCGTGCTGCTCCAGCACGCTGGTGAGCGCGAAGACGTTGCGGATGTCGTCATCGACGATCAGGACCTTCTCCCCGTCGAAGGTGAACACCCGCCGCTGCTCCGGCACCTCCTGCTCGCCTGCAACCTGTCCCCACGGCTCGTGGCCCGGCGCCTCCGCAGGCTGCCCGGCAGTCCGCTGGGGCTCCGCGGCCGACTGCGCCTTGCGCCGGCGCCGCAGCAGGGCCGCAGGGCCCGGGGCCGCGCGCGGCGCCGGAGCGGACCGGACGGGCACCTGCTCGCCGCCGTCCTCCGCGGCGCCGTCCACGCCCCGGCTGTCCGTGATGCCCGGGCTCAGCTGCGGATACCCCTGCGGCGGAAGCTCGGCGGGGTGGAGCGGCAGATACAGCGTGAAGGTCGAGCCACGGCCGGGCTCACTCGCCGCATGGATCTCGCCGCCCAGCAGCCGCGCGATCTCCCGGCTGATCGACAGGCCGAGACCCGTACCGCCGTACTTCCGGCTGGTCGTACCGTCCGCCTGCTTGAACGCTTCGAAGATGACCCGCATCTTCCCGGCCGCGATCCCGATACCCGTGTCCGTCACGGAGAAGGCGATCAGGTCCCCGTCCGCGTCCCTCAGCGACCCGGCCTCCAGCAGCTGCTCCCGGATCGACTGCGGCACGTCCGCGCCCGCCGGCCTGATGACGAGCTCGACCGCGCCGCTGTCGGTGAACTTCACCGCGTTCGACAGAAGGTTGCGCAGCACCTGCAGCAGCCGCTGCTCGTCGGTGTGCAGGGTCGCGGGCAGCTCCGGCGAGACACGGACCGAGAAGTCGAGCCCCTTCTCCGCCGTCAGCGGCCGGAACGTCGCCTCGACGTAGTCCACCAGCTGCACCAGCGCGATACGGGTCGGACTGACGTCCATCTTGCCCGCCTCGACCTTCGACAGGTCGAGGATGTCGTTGATCAGCTGCAGCAGGTCGGACCCGGCGCCGTGGATCGTCTCGGCGAACTCCACCTGCTTCGGCGAGAGATTGGCGTCCGCGTTGTCCGCGAGCAACTTCGCGAGAATCAACAGCGAGTTGAGCGGCGTCCGCAGTTCGTGCGACATGTTCGCCAGGAACTCAGACTTGTAGCGCATCGAGACCGCGAGCTGCTCCGCCCGCTCCTCCAGCACCTGCCGGGCCTCCTCGATCTCGGTGTTCTTCACCTCGATGTCCCGGTTCTGCTGTGCCAGCAGCTCGGCCTTCTCCTCCAGCTCGGCGTTGGACTCCTGCAGCGCCTTCTGCCGGTTCTCGAGCTCGGCGGAACGCTCCCGCAGCTGCTCGGTCAGCTCCTGCGACTGCTTGAGCAGCACCTCGGTCTTGGTGTTGACGCTGATCGTGTTGACGCTCGTCGCGATCATCTCGGCGATCTGGTTGAGGAAGTCCCGCTGGATCTGCGTGAACGGCTGGAACGACGCCAGCTCGATCACCCCGAGGACCTTGCCCTCGAACAGCACCGGAAGGACGATCACATAAGCAGGTGAGGCCTCTCCCAGGCCGGAGGAGATCTTCAGATAACCCGGCGGCACATTGACCTGGATGGTCCGCTTCTCCTCCGCCGCCGTACCGATCAGGGTCTCCCCCGGCCGGAACGACGTCGGCATCAGTCCGGCCGAGTAGCCGTAACTGCCGCGCATCACCAGCTCGTACGACTCCCCGCCCGCCGAGGCGTCCGAACCGCTGCTCGTCGGCATCGCGAGGAAGAAGGCGCCGTGCTGCGCGGACACCACCGGCGTCAGCTCGCTCATGATCAGCGACGCGACGTCCTCGAGGTCGCGACGGCCCTGCATCAGACCCGAGATACGGGCCAGGTTGCCCTTGAGCCAGTCCTGTTCCTCGTTGGCGAGAGTGGTGTCGCGGAGGTTCGCGATCATCGTGTTGATGTTGTCCTGGAGGACCTGGATCTCTCCGGCCGCGTCCACATCGATCTTGAGGTTCAGATCGCCGCGGGTCACCGCCGTCGCGACGGCCGCGATGGCGCGCACCTGACGGGTCAGGTTCCCGGCCATCTCGTTCACCGACTCGGTCAGGTCCCGCCAGGTGCCGTCGACGTCCCGCACCCGCGCCTGACCGCCCAACTGCCCGTCGGTCCCCACCTCGCGGGCGACCCTGGTGACCTCCTCGGCGAACGAGGAGAGCTGGTCGACCATGGTGTTGATGGTGGTCTTCAGCTCGAGGATCTCGCCCCGCGCGTCGATGTCGATCTTCCGGGTGAGATCACCCTTGGCGATCGCGGTCGTGACCGTGGCGATCTGACGCACCTGCCCCGTCAGATTGGACGCCATCGAGTTCACGGACTCCGTGAGGTCCTTCCAGGTGCCGGAGACCCCGGGCACGCGCGCCTGGCCGCCCAGGCGGCCGTCCGTGCCCACCTCGCGGGCCACACGGGTCACCTCGTCGGCGAACGACGACAGCGTCCTCACCATCGTGTTGACCGTGTCGGCGAGCTCGGCGACCTCGCCGCGCGCCTCCACCGTCACCTTCTTCGTCAGGTCGCCGTTGGCGACCGCCGCGGAGACCCGGGAGATGTTGCGCACCTGGCTGGTCAGGTTGTTGGCCATCAGGTTGACGTTGTCACTGAGGTCCTTCCAGATGCCGGTGACGCCCCGCACCCGCGCCTGGCCGCCCAGCACGCCCTCCGTACCCACCTCGCGGGCGACCCTGGTCACCTCGTCCGCGAAGTCCGAGAGCTGGTCGACCATCGTGTTGACGGTCGTCACCAGCTCCAGGATCTCGCCCTTGGCGTCGACGGTGATCTTCTTCGACAGGTCGCCCTTGGCGACCGCCGTCGTCACCTCGGCGATGTTGCGCACCTGGCTGGTGAGGTTGTTGGCCATGAAGTTGACGGACTGGGTGAGGTCCTTCCAGGTGCCGGAGACGCCCTGCACCTCGGCCTGACCGCCGAGGATGCCCTCCGTGCCCACCTCACGGGCCACCCTGGTGACCTGCTCCGCGAAATTCGAGAGCTGGTCGACCATGGTGTTGAGCGTGTTCTTCAGCTCGAGGATCTCGCCCCGCGCGTCCACGTCGATCTTCTGCGACAGGTCACCCCGGGCCACCGCCGTGGCCACCTGCGCGATGTTGCGGACCTGCGCCGTGAGGTTCCCGGCCATGCCGTTCACGGAGTCCGTCAGATCACGCCACACGCCCGCCACACCGGGCACCTGAGCCTGGCCGCCGAGGCGGCCGTCCGTGCCCACCTCACGGGCCACCCTGGTGACCTGCTCCGCGAAGGCCGACAGCTGGTCGACCATGGTGTTGATGGTGTTCTTCAGCTCGAGGATCTCGCCCCGCGCGTCCACGTCGATCTTCTGCGACAGGTCACCCCGCGCCACCGCCGTCGTCACCTGCGCGATCTGACGCACCTGCGACGTCAGATTGCCGGCCATGAAGTTGACGGAGTCCGTCAGTTCCTTCCACGTACCGCTGACGCCGTCGACCCGCGCCTGACCGCCGAGGCGGCCCTCCGTACCCACGTCCCGCGCCATCCGCGTGACCTGGTCGGCGAACGAGGACAGCTGCGCCACCATCGTGTTGACGGTGTTCTTCAGCTCCAGCATCTCGCCGGCCACATCGACGGTGACCTTCTGCGACAGATCACCGTTGGCGACCGCCGTCGTCACCTGCGCGATGTCACGCACCTGGCCGGTGAGGTTCCGGAACGCGGTGTTCACCGAATCGGTGAGGTCCTTCCACGTACCCGCCGCGCCCGGCACCTCGGCCTGACCGCCGAGGCGGCCCTCGACGCCGACCTCGCGGGCCACACGCGTCACTTCTGAACCGAACGACTGAAGTTGGTCCACCATCGTGTTGACGGTGTTCTTCAGCTCCAGCATCTCGCCGGCCACATCGACGGTGACCTTCTGCGACAGATCACCGTTGGCGACCGCCGTCGTCACCTGCGCGATGTCGCGCACCTGGGTGGTCAGGTTGCGGAAGACGGTGTTCACCGAATCGGTGAGGTCCTTCCACGTACCCGCCGCGCCCGGAACCTGCGCCTGACCGCCGAGCAGACCCTCCGCACCGACCTCGCTGGCTACGCGCGTGACCTCGTCCGCGAACGTCCGCAGCGTCTCGGTCATCTGGTTGATCGTCTCGGCGAGCTGCGCCACCTCGCCGCGGGCGTTGACGGTGACCTTCTGCGACAGGTCACCGTTGGCGACCGCCGTCGTCACCTCCGCGATGCCCCGTACCTGGGAGGTGAGGTTTCCGGCCATCGTGTTCACCGAATCGGTGAGGTCCTTCCACACACCGGCCACGCCCGGCACGGTCGCCTGACCGCCGAGCTCGCCCTCCGTACCGACCTCCCGGGCCACCCGGGTCACCTCGGAGGAGAACGACGACAGCTGGTCGACCATCGTGTTGACGGTGTCCTTCAGCTGCAGCATCTCGCCGGCCACGTGGACGGTGACCTTGCGGGAAAGGTCACCCTTGGCGACGGCCGTCGTGACGAGTGCGATGTCCCGCACCTGGGCGGTCAGCCGGTACGCCATGGTGTTGACCGAGTCCGTGAGGTCCTTCCACGAACCGGACATGCCGCGCACCTGCGCCTGGCCGCCGAGCTTGCCCTCGGTGCCGACCTCTAGCGCGACCCGCGTCACCTCGTCCGTGAACGCCGACAGCTGGTCGACCAGGCTGTTGACCGTGCGCGCGACCTTGAGGAATTCGCCGCGCAGCGGGCGCACCGCCGCCCCGTCCTGAGCATCCGCGGCAGGCGAGCGCAGCTCCATGCGCTGCTCGAGGTCACCGTCCGCGACCGCGGAGAGTACCCGGCCGACCTCCGACACGGGGCGTGCCAGGTCGTCCACCAGTTCGTTGGCGGCGTCGACGGCCGCCGCCCAGGAGCCCTCGCAGGCACCCGTCTCCAGCCGCTCCGTGAGTTTTCCCTCGCGGCCCACCATCCTGCGGACTCTCGCCATCTCACCCGTGAGGTGGAGATTGCGGTCGGCGACCTCGTTGAAGACGGCCGCGATCTCGGCCATCACACCGTCGCCCGACACCGTCAGACGGCGGCGGAAATTCCCGTCGCGCATCGTCACGAGCGCCGCCAGCAGCCTGTGCAGGGCCGCTGTATCGACTTCGGTTGTCCCATTGCTCCGGGACCGTCCGCCTTTCGCGCGCGTCTCTTTAGCCCGCGCCGTCACGCCAGACTCCACCGTGTCCCTCCCGCAAAGGTTGACCGTACTGCCTGGGCCGTCTCAGGAAGCCTGCCCAGTGTTTCACCATGCCGGAACCAGGCGATAACAGTTCGGCAGCTTCGCATAGCGTCCCCACCCCCACAGGGCGGAAACAGCGGCAACCGGCATCCGCTCGGACAGCGAAGGTAAGTAACCTGGCATCCGACTGTCCAACCGCCCCGGTCCGCCCGGCGGGGGCGGTGTGGTGCTCGTCACACAACCGGGCACCGGGAGGGGCAGGCCGAATCATGGCAGAGCCGGGCGTCGAGACGCGTACGAGGAGTTCTGTGATCACCGCGCGGGCGGCCGCCAGCTTCGACCCCGTCGGGCGGTCCGTCGCGACCGCCCGTGCATTCGTCCGCGACACCCTTCAGGGGTGGGGACACACCGACGTGGTGGACGACGCGGTCGTCCTCACCAGTGAGCTCGTCACCAACGCGGTCGTCCACGCGGGAACCTCCGCCGACGTCCTGTGCCTGCGCTCCGAGGACGGCGTCCGCGTCGAGGTCGCCGACCACTATCCCGAGCGCGAAGTCCCGATACAGGGCACCGGCCGCTCGATTGCGAACCTCGACGCCGAGAACGGCCGCGGGCTGCTGCTCTGCGCCGCGCTCGCCGCCCGCTGGGGCGTCGAGTACACGCCCACACACAAGACGGTGTGGTTCCAACTGGACCTGCCGCAGCGCTCGGTGGGCACCCGGTCCGCGGGCCCTGTGCTGCCCGTCGCGCTGCTCCCGGTCGCGGAGGAGCGGGTCCGCGTCGCCGTCACCCAGATCGACCGCACCGGCACCATCGCCGTGTGGAACGAGGACGCGGAGCACCTCTTCGGGTATCCGGCGGACCAGGTCATCGGCAAGCCGCTCACCGACTTCGCGGCGTGGCCGCACACGCCGGGCACCGGTACCGGCATCGTCGAGGCGCTGCAGCTCTCCCGCTGGGAGGGCAGTTACGGAGTCCGCGGCATCGACGGTCGGGTCATCCCGGTGTACGCCTCGCATCTGCGGGTACGGGACACCAACGGTGAGCCTTCGACGGTCTGTCTGCTGGTGCGCGACGACGAGCGTGCCGTGCTGCAGACCCCTCAGCGCGCCCACGGCACGGACAGCGGAGCGGAGAACCGCAGCACGGACCCGTTCGAGGTCTTCATCGGCTCCCCCGCCCCCGACGACCTCGACGGTCTGCTCCAGCGCACCGTCGAACGCGCGAGGGACATGCTCGACGGCGACGCCGCGTTCCTGCTCCTGGCCACCGACGACGAGACCGAGCTGGAGGTAAGGGCCACGACCGGTCTGCCGTCGGCCCGCCAGCGCTTCGCGCGCGTCCCGGTCGAAGCCGGTTCCGGACGCTACGGCTCCGCCCGCATGCCCGCAGTCCACGAGGACCTCAGCGCCGTTCCCGGCGCCGTCCCCCTCCTCAACTCCACCGGCATGCGCTCGGTGGTCACCGTGCCCCTCAAGGTCGAGGGCCGGCTCACCGGTTCGCTCGGGGTCGCCGCCGAGTCCGCCGGGCGCTACTCGAACGAGGAGGCGCTGCGTCTGCAGTTCGCGGCGGACCGTATCGCACTGGCCGTCGAATCCGCCCGGCTCGGCGAACTGGAACGGCTGCGCCGCGGCTCCCTGTCCTTCCTCGTCGAGGCTTCCGACCTGCTGGCCGGAACCCTCGACCGGGACCAGACGCTCGCCCTCATGGCGCAGATGACGGTCCCCACGCTCGCCACCTGGTGCGCGGTGTACACGATCGCCGACCAGTCCTCCGAGCCGTACCTCAGCTATGTGCTGCACGAGGACGAGGAGCGGATCGACGGCCTCAAGGCCCTCCTGTCGAAGGTCGACCCGCCCGACCCGGTGCCGACCCCCGGTGCGCGCGTGTGGAACGCGCCCGGGGAGGCGGCCCAGAGGGCCGCGCTCCTCGCGTCGAAGCGAGAACTGGGTCTGGGCTCGACGCCGCCGGTTTCCTCGGGCATCGGTACGACGCTGGCCACAGCGGCCGCGGTCGGCGGCGAGACCGTCGTGCTGCCGCTCGTCGCGCGCAACCGAGTGATCGGCATGCTGACTCTCGGCAAGCCGTCCGACGACCACTTCCGTCAGGAGATCCTGGAACTGGCGGAGGACCTCTCCCGCCGGGCCGCCCTCGCCCTCGACAACTCCCGGCTCTATTCGGAGCGCATGGCGATCAGTCAGTCCCTCCAGCGCAGTCTGCTGCCGCCGGAGCTCCCGCAGATCGCGGGCGTCGAGGTCGAGGTCATCTACCGCGCGGCCGGCGAGGGCAACGAGGTCGGCGGCGACTTCTACGACCTCTTCCCCATCCGTGACGGTGCCTACGGCTTCGCCATCGGCGATGTCTGCGGCACCGGCCCGGAGGCAGCAGCCGTCACGGGCCTCGCCCGGCACGCGCTGCGCCTGCTCGCCCGCGAGGGCTTCGGCGGACCCGCGGTACTCGAGCGGCTGAACGCGGCCATCCTGGACGAGGGCGCCCGCAGCCGCTTCCTGACGCTTCTGTACGGGGAGTTGTGGCCTCAGGAGGACGGCAGCGCAGTCCTCAAGGTCGTCTGCGCCGGCCACCCGCTGCCGCTGCGGCTGCGCCAGGACGGCAGCGTCGAGCCGGCGGCGGAGCCGCAGCCCCTCCTCGGCGTCATGGACGACCTGGAGCTCTACGAGCAGATGGTGACGCTCGATCCGGGCGACGTCCTGCTCTGCGTCACCGACGGCGTGACGGAACGCCGCGAGGGCACGCGCATGTTGGGCGACGACGGCCTGAGCGAGGTTCTGGCGAATTGCACGGGCCTCACCGCGGGCGCGGTCGCGGGCAAGGTACTGCGTGCCGTGGAGCGCTTCGCGGCGGAGCCGGCCTCGGACGACATGGCCATCCTCACCATGCGTATTCCGGAGCCGCACAACGCCTGAGATCATATGACGACGGGCGGGAGCATATCCCGGTCCGCGCACGGGGTTTGACGCCGGGTCATTGCTTGTCGGGTATGTCCGCGAAGGAAAAAGC
>NZ_JBEXRZ010000200.1:0-13813 GCF_040613325.1 Streptomyces sp. NPDC006283
GCCCGTAGCAGAGCCGGGACGCCATCATGATGTTGATCTAGGAACCGCGCAAGAGTGCAGTTTGGTGTCACATGATGTGACGCCCTGGCCAAGCGCCGGCTGATCGTCTCGGCGCCGGTCGAATGACGGGCGGTGGCTGAATGTGCGACATCCCGTGAGTTCTCCTGAGCCCCGCAAAGTCCCCAACCTCGTGGCCAGGGGTTTCGCCCTCTCTCTGGTGACTCTTCGCGTACTGACGTAACTTCGGGATTCCTGAAGCGTTCTCACTTTGCCTGACCGGTCGACGGTCATGGTGAAGGTGAGGGGGCGGGTTGGTGCTGGCTGCCGTACGGGACCTGCGCGATGTCCGGCCGCCGGCCACGGCGGAGGAACTGGAGCAGTTCGAGACCGCCGTGTTGGCGGGGTTCGTGCTGGCGCGGACCTCGGCGGGGCTGGCGGACGGCACGATCCGCGGAGACGTCGGGCACCTGGAACAGATGCGGTCCTGGTTCGGCCGGCCGCTGTGGGAGATGGAGCCGCCCGACGCCGACGCGTACTTCGGGAAGGTGCTGCGGGCTTCGCCGAGCGGCACCCGGCTGGGGCGCTCTCAGGCGCTGACCACGTACTTCCTGTTCCTGGAGCTGCGGCACAAGGTCGAGATCCACCGGATGACCGGTCGGGTGATCGAGTGCCCGATCGACGAGATGAACCGGCCGCGCGGCGCGAAGGATGCGGCACTGCGGATTCCGCCGTCCGGGCCGGAGGTCAAGACGCTGTTCGTCGGATGGGGCGGCGAGCGGGCGACCTGCCGGAAGTTCGCCCCGACCGCCCGGAACTACACCGCCTCAAAGTTGATGTCCCAGGTCGGGCTGCGGGTCAGCGAGGCGTGCAAGCTCGATCTGGCGGACATCAAGTGGGATCTGGGCCGCTTCGGCAAGCTCCACGTCCGCCACGGCAAGGGCGCCCGCGGCCCGGGCCCGCGCGAGCGGATGGTCCCCCTGATCAACGGCGCCGATTGCACGCTCCGATGGTTCATCGAGGACGTCTGGGGCCAGTTCGATGACGACCACACCCGCCCCGGCGCCCCGCTGTTCCCCTCCGAACGTGGCCGGGCAGCAGCGGGCCGCGAAGCGGCTGGAAGGACTTCTGCGATGAAGTGGAACCTGCGGCTGACCGCCGCGAACAAGGGGATCTGGAAAGCCTCGGAGCTCCAGCGGAGCCTGGCCGAGCACGGCCTGGTCATCTCGGCCGGGAAGATGTCCGGGCTGTGGACCGGTCAGCCCGTCTCCCTCAAGCTGGAGGACCTGGACGTCATCTGCGTCGTCCTCGGCTGCGAGATCGGCGACCTCCTCATTCCCGAGCCGGAGAAGGTGCACCGCCCCGGGCAGGAGGAGACGGTCCGGGCCGCTGTCGGCTCGGGGACCACCGCGCCGAAGGTGATCCCCAAGCGCCGGGACGGCCGGTCGCTGCCGCCGGAGTGAGCTGGTGGCACGCTTCCCGAAGGGCTACGTCAAGCCGACCAGTTCCTGCCCGGGCTGCCTGGCCTGGGGCGACTTCCGCGGCCGGCGCTGCCACACCTGCTACATGTTCGGCCGGGGCACGACGCGGCGGAATGCGCCGGCTGCCGTCGCGTCCAGCCGTTGAAGTGGGACTACTGCCGTTTGTGCTGGTGCCAGGCCCGCCTCGGCGCGAAGACAGTCGACGGCCAGCTGCCGGAGGGGCAGACGTGCGGGAGAGGCTCGCCGCCGTCCGGCACCAACAGCTGTTCTTCGTCGGGATGCACCCCCGACACTTCGGTCGGCTCGACCCGGCCGACGCCGACCTGGCCAGCCCGTGGCTGGCCTGGGCGAAGTACCTCGCCCACCGGTTCGCCGAGTCCCGCGGCTGGGGACGCAACATCCGCTTCGCCGTCAACCGGGGCCTGGCCGTCGTCCTCACCGGTCACGTCGAAGGCGACGTCATCCGGCACACGGAGATCTTCTCCCCGCTACGGGCCCTGGACCTGCCCGTCGGCCACATCATCACGGTGCTGGAGGAGATGGGGATCTTCGAGGACGACAGCGAGCCGTCCTTCGAGCACTGGCTCGTCGGACGCCTGGAAGGGCTCGCACCCGGCATCCGTTCGGAAGCCGAGCGCTGGACCCGAGTCCTGCGCGACGGCGGCCCCCGCAGTCTCCCGCGCAGGGAGGGCACGGTCTGGCTCTCCCTCAACCAGGTCCGTCCGGCCCTGCTGGAGTGGTCGAACCGCTACGACCACCTGCGGGAGGTGACTCGCGACGACGTCCTCGCCCACGTCAAGACGCTGCACGGTCACCAGCGGCGTGACCAACTCGTCGCCTTGCGGTCTCTGTTCACCTGGGCCAAACGGCAGGGGTTGATCTTCCGCAACCCCACCAGCCGGATCAAGGTCGGGCAGAACGAGTACGCCGTACTACAACTTCTCCTTCCCGAGGAGGTCGAACGCTCCGTCGCGGCTGCGTTGACGCCGACGGCGCGGCTCGTCCTCGCCCTCTCGGCGGTCCACGCCGCCCGGGTCGCCCAGATCGCCGCCCTCGTGCTCGACGACGTCGATCTCGGCAACCGCCGGCTGACCATCGCCGGACGCGCCCGGCCTCTCGACGACCTCACCCTGAAGCTCCTGACGGACTGGCTGGACCACCGGCGACGCCGGTGGCCGAGCACCGCGAACCTCCACCTGCTGATCAACAACCAGACCGCCAACACGACCGGCCGGGCCAGCAACCACTGGATCAGTGCTCCGATGCGAGGACAGGACGCCACCTTGGAGCGGCTTCGCGTTGACCGGCAACTCGAAGAAGCCCTGGCCCACGGGCCTGACCCACTCCATCTCGCGGAGGTCTTCGGGCTCGACGAGAAGACCGCGATGCGCTACGCGGACTCCGCACGATCCCTGCTGGAACAGGCCGCTGAACAGCACCTTCGATGAAATCTGCTCGACCTGGACGCAGCATGAAGGGAATCATGGACGAGTGACGTCGACCGAAGCAGCAGCAATCGCTCTACAGGACCATGCCGCCCTCTGGAGCATGGGGGAAATCCGCGCGAGCGATGTCGTGAACGCCGCCTGTGATGCGCTCGTCGCCGGACTCGACACCCCCGGCCTTCGCATCCTCGCCGCCTGCACGCGCGCCGAAGCGGACTACGACGTCCACGACCTGCTTCCCGCAGCACTCGACGAACTCGGCCTCACCTTCTATCCGGTCGGCAGCGAGACGGGTCAGGAAGCCGCCGCGCGAGCCCTCGCACGCCGCATGCTCGCCGGAGAGCTCACACCTCGGGAGTTCACCTTCCGGATTCACCAGCGCCACGGACATGAGCTGCTCCTGACCGAGCGCCTCGCCGAACTCGACGACGAGTACGACATCCTCGAATACGGCAGAACCATGGACCAGGTCGATGCCGAGGTCACAGCCGAAGCCCGCCGCCTCGCAGCCCACCCCAAGGTTCCCGCCGAACCCACGGATTCGCCAAGCTGATACACACGGACCGACCCGCGAGTTCCCGCTGAACAGACTTCGGTTTCCCTGAACCCACGGGCCTCTCCGGGTGTGAGTAGTTGCGGTGCAGAAAGTGCCGCTGAGATTGATCTTGCTGGGGTTCGGCCACTTCGAGGAGGCTTCGAGCTGTCGGGGGACGGTGCCGGCGCGCAGTTCGCGCAGGTCGGGGATGTGGTTGTAGAGGGTTCCCGGGGAGACGCCGAGGAGCTTGGCGATCGAGGTGATGGAGCGGCCGGGGTCGGGCAGCAGGTCGCGGGCGGCCTTGATGACTTCCTCGGTGGCGACGCTGGGGCGCCCGCCGACGCGGCCGCGGGCGGCGGCCAGGCCCTCGTTGGTGCCGATGACGATGAGTTCGCGGATGAACTCCGCGAGGGCGGCGAAGACGTGGAAGACGAGCCTGCCGCCGGGGGTGGTGGTTCCAGGTTCTCGTGGAGTGAGGAAGCCGATCCCTCGGTCGCGTAGCTCGGCGACCATGTTGCGGCCGCGGGCAGGTGAGGAGCCCGTGAGGGTCGGGCAGGACGATGAAGTCGTTTTCGGCGCCGTGTCCCTTGGCGAAGGGCCGGACGAGGCGAGGCGGGTTGGTCATGGGCGCGGGACGTCCTCTGCTCACTCGAAGCGAAGCCAGGCGATTTGGCCGGAGTCGGTGTCGGTGAGGCCGAAGGTGGTGCCCAGGTCGAGGATGGCAAGCAGCTGCTGCCAGTGGCGCGGGAGGCGGTCGGTCACATCGATCTCGATGCGGACCGCTTCGGACTCCTCGACGACACGGGGCAGCGCCCCGGCCAGGGCGGTGAGTTGCGTGATGGCGTATGCGATCGCGGCGTTCTGGCGGTCGTAGCCCACGGCACCCACATTCGATCAACCGGCTGTTACGCAAAGCAGTTCTAGTTAACTAGCTTTCAGTTAGTGAACTAGGTTGTCAATGCGTACAGGTCAGCAACGCGGGCAAGGAGAGGCATGGCTGACGGCAGCTCAGGAGACAGCGCCCCCTACCTTCGGGTGGCGGCCAGGCTCCGCTCCCGGATCGCTGACGGCATCTGGACTCCCGGCGGCCGGCTCCCCTCCCGCGGCGAGCTGGGCGCCGAGTTCGGCGTCGGGGAGAACGTGGTCCGGCGCGCGCAGGAGCTCCTCATCAGCACGGGCCTCCTCGAGGGGCGGGCCGGCTCGGGCACCTATGTCCGCGCCCCGTTCGAGCGCCGCCCTCTGCTGCGTACTCCGTCCGCAGCCGGCCTCCCGTACTCCGGACTTGCCCCGTTCGGCTTCACCGGCACGTGGGAAGCCGACAGCACCGCGAAAGCCGAAGCCCCGCCCCTCATCGCCGCCCGGCTGGGCGTGAAGGCCGGCGACCCCTGCGTGCGCACCAGCTACGAGTTCCTGTCCGCCCGACAGCCGGTGATGCTGACCACCAGCTGGGAGCCGATGGCCGTCACCGGAGGCAGCGTCGTGGTCCTGCCCGAAGGCGGGCCGCTCGCCGGGCACGGCGTCGTGGCACGGATGGCGCACCTCGGGATCACCGTTGCCCGCGTGGTGGAAAGTCCGCGACCAGTCCACGTCGACCGTGACCAGGCCCACTTGCTGGGGATCGCCACCGGATCGCAGGCCACCCTGATTGAGCGGACTCACTACGACACCGGCGGCCGGCCCGTGGAGACCGCGGACATCCTCATTCCGGCGGATCGGTGGGACATCACCTACGACATCGCCCTGCCCGGAACCTGAGCCGTCCGCCGCAGGCGCCTGGTCAGACGCTGCAACTCCCCGGGCTTCTTGAGGCCGACCCGGCAGTCCGGGAATCATGAACACCGCACGGCCCCAAAGCCGTTCGAGGGGGGAGCCTCTTCATGCCCGAACAGCACCGTGACCCGGTCGGCAGGATAACGAACGCGCTGGGTTCACCCGCGCTCGGCGCGTTGGTCGGTATCACCGGCCTGGCCGTCCCCGTGATCGGATGGGCCGCCGAGCGCGTCAACCTCAAGGTGCTGCTGCTTGTCCAAAGCGCGCTGATCCTGGTGCTGGTCGCAAGTCACCTGTGGGTGCGCAAGATGTACATACACCTGCGTAAGGCCAATAACCTCAAGGCCATGGATGACGCGCCCGGTACTACGACCTGGTCCGCTCCCAGCCCGAACGCGAACTCATCTCCGACTACGGCGAGATTGCCGATGGCCACCTGCGTGTCTACGCGAGCGAGGTACCCCGCCTCTCCGTCCTGCTGATCAAGACCCTCACCGAGGCAGAAGCCGAGCCGCAACGGATCCTCGCGGCCGACCTGACGACCAACCCGGCGCTGCTGACCCAGCGCCGCGAGTACATCGCCGCCAACCGACGCTTCACCGCGGCCGGCGGCCGCATCGACCGACTGTTCATCGTCTTCCGCGACGACCTGGTCAAGCAGGATTTCGCCGGTCCCCTGCTTGAGCTCATCGGCCACCATCGCGACCTCGGCGTCACCTGTGGCCTTGCCGTGCGCGACTGGGTACGCGCCGACCAAGCCGTCGATGTCGTCATCTTCGCCGCGGCCGCCGTCCTGGTCGAGGAGGAGCAGGGGGACGCCGACTACAACCGCGGCCGCAGCTCCGTCTACTTCAAGGGCGTCGAGCGCTGGATCGGCCGCTTCGAATCGGTCTGGGGCCACGGCGCCGACTCCGCACCGCGCAACCTGCAGGCATACGAGGCCATCGTTCGGCCCATGGTGGACGCGGGTGCCTGGGACGACGACCGCGTCGCCCGCACCGTCGACACTCTCTGACCGCACGGCCCCGACCGGCCCAAGCAGCGACCAAACCCACGGCCCCCGTCTCTCGACGGGGGCCGTTCCGCATCTGCACGCCCAGGCAGGGCCAGTACGACCTGCGGGCAGCAACCGCTCTCGCCATCAGCTGCTGCCCGGGCGGTGGTCTGGAAGAACCGGGGAGCCGACCACCTCTCTCCATTTTCCTGCCAGAAGGAACACCCCCGCCACTGCTGATGCCACCAGCGGCAATATCAGAAGAGCTAGTTAGCTAGATGTACGGTGCGTGGTGGTTGGCGGGATGGGCCCGCCGCCTTGCTCGGGAACCGCACATGCTGCTCGCCTTAGCCGTCATCACCACCGGTGTCGCACTGCGCCATATAGACCGCGCGCACTTCACCTACGGGCGCCCCCACGCCGCCAGTTCCGCCCAGCTCATAGCACTCCAACGCAGCCGCGCCAACGACTGGACCCCGACCCTGCTCATGGCCCGGCCAGTGGCTCCAGATCGCCGGATGGTGGATGCTCACCGCCCAAGGGCCCCTGCCCACCGCGGCGGCCGCCGTCGCCGTCCACTTCCGGCACCTGCAGGAAATCAGCCACTTCGCCGTGCGCGGCGTTCTCGCCCGGTCCGCCCGCGCCAACCTGCTGCTCGCCGAAGCCTTCGCCCACCACCCGCTCGCATTCGGTCCAGTCACCATGCGCCGCCGGCGACACGTCCGTGACCACCACCCCAACGCCACCGTCGCGGGCACCGACCCCAACCTCGCCGAACTTCACCAGGCCGGCCTCCGTCCCGGTAACCCGGCTTCGGTTCGCCGCCGCACTCGTACACCCCTCACTGCACACGGCATCCACACCACCGCCGTCAACATCGCCGCTGGCCTGCGCCACCCCGGCTGGCATCGATCGGCTGCTGCAGCAGCCGTACCCGTCGCCGCCTACCTCGCCGGAGGCTGGACCGCCGTGATCTGCGGCGTACTTGTGCCGCGGCTGCTGCTCTACCCCCAACTGGCCTGGCTCAGCCTCCTCGTTGAACACACCTGGTTCGACCCCGAGCCCCGCAACGGCACGCCCGCCTCGGTCGCAGCCGGACGCTGCCTGCGCCTGTACCCACGCAGCCACGTCCCGGCGCGCATCGCCGTCGCCACCTGGCTCCCCTACGGCGACCTCCACCACTACGCACACTCAACGCACCCCGCCGTGCGCTGGAACTACCTGCCAGCTCTCGAACGCCACCTCGGCCGACCACACTTCACTCCCGCCGCGCTTCTCCTCGGCCCCACCTCGGTGGCCCGCCGACACCTGCACGCCCTGACCGCTCAGGCAACAGGGCCACCACCTCATGACCGCCAGCACGCATCGAGCAGCCACCGCTCAAGATCGTGCTGCCATCCTTTTCGGCCGTATCTCGGCGGGTATATAGGCGTCCTGCAGGCGGCCCGGCAGGATGTCAGCGCCCTTCCATACGGTCATGACCACTGCCCCGACCGAGGAGCCGTACCGATGAAGACGCCGTACGTTCCCCTTCCCGCCGAGGTCTACGACGCTCCGATGCCGCTGGACGCCTACCGCCATGCCCCGCCCATCGAGGATGAGCTGGCCGCACTCGAGCACCTGATGGACACCACCGAATGGCGCGTCAACCGCGAGTACCTGCTCCGCAAGGCCGCCGTCGCGGACGCGTCGCGCTGAACAACACCGTCGACCAGATGCTCGCGCGCGAGGCTCGGTCGAGAGCGTGGATTCTGCGCGACTTCGACGACGCCCACGGAGCCCACCAGGGCAAGCACGCTCCGTTCGCCGACGAGTAAAGCAGCGCCGGCGGATCCCGCCCATATGCCGCCAGGAGTACGTGGCCTGGCTCGCCAAGCATTCAGCCGGACCTGGTGGGTTCCAGGCGTGACCGGCCCCCCGCTTGAACGTTGAAGACGTGAGACCGGCCCTCGGCACACGGTTCGGCCTCCGGTTGGTGCTCATCCCTATCCTGCTCTGGAGGGTTGGCATCCGCCGTCCGCCCGAGGCCCGCTTCCCCCTAACTCCAGCCCCAGGGGGGAGGCGAGCCTCGGGCATGCCCGCAACGACTGTCACCGCCCGGGTCCCCGCGCCCGTCGATCAGGCCGGCAGGCGCATCGTCATCCCGGACACGGACGACGCCGCCGCGTAGGCGATTCCTCATGCTGGCCGGCGGCCTGCTGCTCGCGGCGGTGTGGGTGTTCCTCCTGCCGTACGTCCCCAACCGCCCGATGCTCACCAGCCAGAATGACGATCTCACGACGGGCGTTTTCCCCGTCCGGTCCGTCCTCCTGGACGTCTTCGCTCCAAGGGCAGCCGGCGTCATAGCGCTCCTGCTCGTGTTCGGCCTGGAGGGCGGGGGTTCCTCGCCGGCCGGATGCTCGCCCCGCTGACCCGCATCACGGACGCCACCCGCGGCCACGAAGGGCTCGCTCTCCCACCGGATCCGGTACCGGGCCGCAAGGACGAGTTCCGGGAAGTTCAGACGCCTTCGACACGATGCTCGCCCAGCTCGAAGCGCACGTCGACGAGCAACGGAGATTCGCGGCCAACGCCTCGCACGAACTGCGCAACCCCCTGGCCATCTCGCAGGCGCTGCTCGACGTGGCCCACAATGATCCGTCACAGGACCTCGGCGAGATCATCGACCGGCTGTACGCTGTCAACGCCCGGGCGACCTCATCGAGGCGCTGCTCGTGCTCAGACGCGCCGACCAGAGGTCCTTCACCCGGGAGCCGATCGACCTGTCCCTGCTCGTGCACGAGGCCACCGAGACGCTGCTGCCGCTCGCCGAGAAGCGCGGTGTCGCCCTCGAGATCTCCGGGGACATCGCGCCGGCCTTCGGCTCTCAGGCGCTCCTGCTGCTGACGACGAATCTGCTGCACAACGGATCGTCCACAACCTGCCGGAGAAGGGCACGGTGTGGGTCGAGAGCAGAGCAGGCACCGAGAGCGTGGTGCTGAGGGTCGAGAACAGCGGCGAGAAGCTCTCCCCCCAGCTTGTCTCGACGCTCACCGAGCCTTCCAGGCGGCACCGAACGCATCCGCAGCGACCACTCGGGGGGTCGGCCTCGGTCTGGCCATCGTCAAGCGGATCACCGAGGTGACGACGGATCCCTCACCATCACCCCGCGCCCTGACGGCGGACTCCGTATCGCTGTTGAACTGCCCGCACCACCAACACATTTGACCAACAGGACGTCTGATCAGTGAGTGAAGCACCACGAGAAGTTCCCGATGCACGGCAGCAGGCCGACGTCGAGGAGCGCGCCGAGAACCAGGACACGGCAGAGGAGGGGCGGAAACCAGCCCGGGCACCCGGCGCGCGCGTATCCGCCGGGGAATCCGGGGCCTGTCCCGGCCGGGTCCGTGGAAGCGCGGTCTGGTGCTCGCGGCGCTGGCGGTGCTGCTCGGCCTGCTCATGGCGCTGCACTCGAAGGTCACGGACTTCGGGAGCCTCGGCAGCCTGGTGGAGACCTTCCTGCCGTGGTTCGGCGTGTTCATTCCGGTACTGCTCGCCGCCGCGCTGTGGCGCCGCTCCGCCTCCGCCGTGGTCGGGCTGCTCCTTCCGGCCGTGGTGTGGGTGAGCCTCTTCGGGGGCCGCTGTCCGACAAGTCCGGGCGGCCGGCGGCGACCTCACCGTGGTCAGCCACCACGTGGGCGCCGAGAACCCCGATCCGGCCGGTACCGCGCGCACCCTGGCCGCCTCCGGGGCAGCCCTGCTGGCGCTCGAGGAGCTGACCGACCAGGCCCGGGTCACGTACGAGAAGGAGCTGGCAAAGGCGTACCCGTATCACGCGGTCGAGGGCGGGCTGTGGAGCAAGCTGCCACTGTCGGACACCCGGGCGGTCGACGTCCTTCGGGACATGGTCAGGCCGCTGGCGAAGACCCGTCGGCCCGAGACCCTCTCGATGGACCCGCCGCGCGCGCTGCGCACCACGGTGGCCACGGGCCAAGGGCCGCTTGCGGTGTACGTGGCGCACCTGGGTCCGTACGGGTGATGCTCAGGGGCGTCTGGACGGACTCGCGGGGCGCCGGCGCTGAGAAGCTGGCCAAGGTCGTTGCCGCCGAGCAGAACGAGCGGACGGTAGTGCTCGGCGACATGAACGGCACCACGGACGACCGCAAGCTCGCCTGCCTCACCCCCGCAGCTGCGCTCGGCCCAGGACCAAGCCGGGGACGGCCTCGGCTTCAGCTGGCCGGCGTCCTTCCCGAGGGCGCGGATCGATCAGATCCTAGTCAGGGGCGTGGAGCCGAAGAGCTCGTGGGTCCTGCCGGAGACCGGCAGCGATCATCTGCCGGTGGGGGCTCGCATCAACTGGTGAACACCGCGTAAAGGCTCCGATGCGCGGATTGGCAGCTCCAGCTCGGCCTCGCATTCGTACAGTACTGCCATATGGGGCGGGTCCGGCAAGCGTGATGGAGAGGAGTACGCGAGAAACCGGCGTTTTACGTCTCTCAAAGAGACACCGGCTCGAACCTGGCGGATCTGGCCCGGAGCTCCGCCGTTCGGCGGGGCGTCTTCCGGCATTGCAGCATCCTTCCCTTCTCGATACCGCTGCCGCCCTTCCCCATGCGGCCAGCTCTCCCGGCCTCGGAGTACTACGGCGGCTCCGCCCCGTCCCCAACCGATCAGCGGTCGACGCGCTCAGCCCCGGCGGGCTGCTGGCCGCAGACGGCAGGGCGAGGTTCGGGACGGTTCCCGTGTTCACCATATTTCTCCCAGGGCGCCCCGTCCTTTAGGCGGGGAGGAATGGGTCCTTGGGGCGGAGCCGCGAAGCGGCGGAGTTCTCTGCGTATCTGTTCTGACCTGCACTCTCTTCCGTTGTCAGTGGGGGGTGTTAGGTTGCGGATCATGACGACAGCGTCGATGGCCGAGCAGGTTGCCGGGCATGCCCGGTACACCTTCCGGCTTCGCCTGTCGTCGAACGCGCTCGCTTTGCTGGAAGGGGAGTGGGCACGGTGCCGCTGGGTGTGGAACGAGTGCGTGGCGATGTCCCGCAAGATCCACAAGCTCAACAAGGACGCCGAGACGACGTCGACGTGCGGGCCGGCGCAGCTCGACAAGATGCTGACCGAGGCGCGTCGTTCGATGTCCTGGCTGCGCGAGGGCTTCAGCGTTCCGCAGCAGCAGGTCGTCCGGGACTTCGCCAAGTCCCGTGCGAAGGCGCTCAAGGACATCAAGGCCAAGCTGCCGATGCGGCAGCGGGCAGGGATGCCCCGGATCAAGCGGAAGCGGGAAGCCGCGCCGTCGTTGAACTACACGCAGCGCGGGTTCCGGATCAAGGACGGCCGTCTGCACCTGGCGGGCGGGATCGTGCTGAGGGTGGTGTGGTCGCGCGACCTGCCGTCCACGCCCAGCAGCGTGCGCGTGTACCGCGACAGCCTCGGGCACTGGTACGCCAGCTTCGTCATCCTCACCGTGACCGAGGCTCTGCCGGAGACCGGCGGGGTGATCGGGATCGACTGGGGTGTGAAGGAGACCGCGACCACCACGTCCGACGCCCACGACCTTCCGCACGCCCAGCACGGGAAGACGGCCGCCGCGAAGCTGGCCCGCTACCAGCGGATGATGGCCCGTCGCGCAACGCCGAAGAACCGGCCCGGCACCAAGGGGTACAAGAAGGCCCGGCGGGCGGCGGCGAAGGTGTCGAAGAAGATCGCCCGGCAGCGGCAGGACAGCGGCCGCAAGTGGGCCAAGACCGTCGTCCGGGACTTCGACCAGATCGCTGTGGAGGACTTCAAACCGAGGTTCCTCGCCACGTCCCGGAACATGTCCCGCAAGGCGGCCGACGCCGCGATCGGCGCCACCAAGCAGGCCCTGATCGAGATGGCCCGCAAGCACGGCAAGACCGTGCACCTGGTCCACCCCGCGCACACGGGAGCCCGACTGTGTCCCTGCGGCATCGCCACGAGTACGCCGCAGACATTCCTCGTGGCCTCCCAGCCAGCTTCTGTATACCTACCTAGGAGTTGTCGGACCACCCGAAAGGATGACCCGCATACGCACCGCTGCCAGCCGATTCCGATGATCGCGGACCGGGTCGTTCAGGAGGCGATGAGCTGCCCCGAGCCGCTCGGGTTGGGAGGCTGGCTCCTTCTCCGCTGGGGTCTGGCCGCTCGGGCGACGCTCATCGCCCTTCAGGCGGGGATTCTGTACTTGCCGCAGCCCTGCATGGTAACAACTGTTACCATGCGGGTTATGGGGAAGAAACAGCTGGGCGCCCGCGTGGACGCCGACATCGCAGACCTGGCAGCCAAGCGCGCCAGCGACCTTGGCTTGAGCATCGGCGACTATCTGGCACGCCTGGTGTCGGAGGACGTCAGCGGCCTGCGGGCCCGCGGAGTAGAGGCAGCCGCTCGCTTCCTGGGCGAGCACCAGGCCGTCTTTGACGACGCAGAGAACGCGCAGACGGTTCCGGGGACGCGCGCCGCCTGATGGAGCTGCATATCGACGTCCCCTGGATTCTGCAGGTCGCCGAGGTCGCAGGCGCCGGCGACCCCGCCCCTGACGACTACGGCGTTCCGCTCGCGGCCGTTGCCCGTCATCGCGCTGAGCTCTTCGAGCGGCCCGTCTACGACGGCCCGTACGCCAAGGCTGCCGCTCTGGTGCACACGTTGGGGCGCTGCCGGTGGCTCGAGCGTTCCAACCTTGCGGTGGCCGCGGCTACGGGGGTCATGTACCTGGAGGCCGCCGGAGTCCCAGTCAAGGTCACTCGAGACGACGCCATGACCCTGCGCGACCTGCTCTTCGACCCGACCTGCGATGCCCACAAGATCGCCGACCTGCTGCGTTCCTGGGCTGCGACGGATTGAGAGCCCGAGGGGCCTCAGAGCGATTCGCTCTCCTCGAGTGAGATGCTCTCCCGCCATTGAACGGCACCGGCGTCCTAGTTTGCGAGGTATGTGCCGCTTCGCATCCAGTTGGGTGGGCAACACCTCCAATGCCAAGCGCAGGGAGCAGCGGCTGACTGCGCCCGGCGCAGCGGAACGCACCCGGCCGTGCCCTTGTGATGCGCCAGCACGAGTACCTCGTGGCCGTGAAGGCTGAGCAGGGCGTCCTCGCGCTCCACACGCTTCACTGGGCTGACGAGATCCGGGACCTGCCGCCGAAGTCGGTTCCCTGCCAAAGCGAGCACCCGCCGCCCTCAAGGAGCTCAATATGGCCGAGCAGTTGATCGACGCGCTGGCCATGGACTTTGATCCAGCTGCCTTCCATGACACCTATCAGGAGAAGGTGGCGGCCATGATCGAAGCCAAGCAGGCCGACCGGAGCGTAGAGAAGGCAGACAATCGAAGCCCTCGATCAACGTGGTCGATCTTACGGAAGCGCTGCGAGCCTGCGTGGATCAGGCCAAGAGCCCTAACGGGTTGGTGCGTGATAGTGGGGAGGGGGCGTTGCGGTGTCGTCGCTGGTGGATGGCATGATCCGCCCGTGGCGATCTTGGCGAATCGAACGGTCCTTACGGTATCTGCCGCGTCATCTCGCATGCCTGATCGAGGAGTTGGCACAGCCGTGGCAGGCCGGTGTCGAGGGCCGCCGTCACGATGCACGCGGCGGCGTGAGGAAGCGG
>NZ_JBEXRZ010000201.1:0-13794 GCF_040613325.1 Streptomyces sp. NPDC006283
ACCTGCTGTGCCCGGCGGCCCGGGGCCGGTGCCCTTCGGAACCGGCCCGGGGCTCCCGGCGAGGCCTCAAGACGCGTCCATAAGGGTCCGTCCGACGTCCACGAAGTCCTTGCGCTGCTCCGTCAGCCGGCCGCCTCGCACCACCTGGAAGGTCACGCTGCTGTTGACGATCCGCGGGTAGCCGGACGCGCCGAGCATGTCCTCGTAGCCCCAGCGCAGTGGAGGTGTCAGATTGCCGGTCGACACCTCCACGCCCTGGTCGAGGGCGTGCGAGATCTTGCCGGACGTGACGCGGTCGGTGTCGAGCGAGCGGATGACCTTGTCCAGCACGGTGTACGCGATCCAGGTCGTCTGCACACCCGCGTCGGCCGGATCGACGCTGTTGTCGCCGAACGCGTGGTCATTGATGACGTCGCGCATCGGGCCCCAGCGGGTGTCGCCCGCGTCCGGGTACCAGCCGGTGATGTAGGCGCCCTCGTAGGGGCCGTTGCGGCCGCCGGTGCGGTCGACGAGGGGTTGGCCGACGCTGCCCATGACGGAGGAGATCCGCACCTGCCGGCCGTCGTCGGGCAGCCGCCGGAAGGAGTCGAAGAAGGTTTCCGTGCGGTCGCCGAGAGCGGCCGTCACGCAGCCCGGCCGGTCGCCGCCGGCCATCGTCGTCGTCCAGGTCGGCTGCGCCGCCCGCTTGCGCGCCAGCAGCGCCTGCTCGGTGTAGTCGGTGGCGTCCTCCTCGGCGAGGATGTCGGCCGACTCCTGGTTCTTGCCGCGAGCCAGGCCCGCGTTGAGGAGCGCGGGCAGATCGTCGCCGGCGAGGCTGTCGGGCCGGACGAGGGAGACCTTCTCGCAGGCGTCCGCGAGCTGTTCGCCGTTCCCGGCGAGCAGCGCGGCCTGGCCGCCGTTGACGGGATAGGAGAGGTAACTGCTGAACTCGGCCTCGGAGATGCCGTATCCGCCGATGAAGGGGATGCCCGCCGCCTCCAGCGGCGCCATGAAGGCGTCGCCGTGCTGACTGTACGAACCGACGACCGCGACCGCGCCCTCCTTGACGGCCCGTCGGGCGCAAGACGCCGCGCCCTGCGGCCTGTTCTGCTCGTTGCAGGTGATGACCCGCAGCTCGTGGCCGTCGATGCCGCCCCGTGCGGCGGCCCACCGGGCATAGGCCTTGGCCATCGCCGGCATGCCGGGCATGTTGGTCGCCTGTGTGTCCTCGGGGGCGAAGGTCATGACGGTGACGGGCTCCCTGGAGCCCCCCGGGTCTCCAGGGAGTACGCCGCAGCCGGCGAGCAGCGACGCCCCCGTCGCCGCCACCGCCGTACACGCGGTACGGAAGCGAAGTGTCGTCGAGGGGCGGGGAAGGGTGGAGCGGCGCCGACCGGTCATGACTGTGCACGCTTCCGGGTCCAGGTAACGACTCAGTGAGCATGGTTCAACGGGGGGTGACGGTGAGGTGAATTGCCGGGGTGGGTTCGGGTGGACGAGAAGGGAACGTACGATCGAAGGCGTGCAGCAAGGTTCGGACAACCCTTCCCGTCGCGGCCGTCGCTCCTCCACCATGGGCGGCATGCCGCTCAACGACATGCCCTGGTGGCGCTGGCGCAGCAACGTGCGCTCGGCGCTGCACATGCTTTCCGACCCCGTCTTCCACCAGGAGTTCTGGCTGGTGGGGCGCGAGGGGTACGGCGACGTCACCGACGCCGTGTACCGCCTGGTCGAGGACACCTGGCTGGACAACTGGTCCGCGGAGAAGTACGTCGGGACGATCTTCCGCGACTCCGGTGAGGCCGCCCTCGTGGACGTCGCCGTGCTGCGGGTGCTGCGGATCATGCACCAGGTCGGCGCCGACGCCCCCGTCTCCGCCTACATGGAGCACCACGGCTGGCCGGAGGCCGTACGGGCCGCGCGGGAGGCGCACGTCCGGCTGGCCGAGAACGACGGCGAGGACCCCGACGTCACGCCGCGCTCCCTGGAAGTGCTGCGGATCATGACGCGGTCCGCCTGACGGACCAGCTCCGGGCCGCGCCGCCGGATGTGGCAGTCTACGAGGATGACCGACCAGTACGTCCTCACGCTCTCCTGCCCGGACAAGCAGGGCATTGTGCACGCCGTCTCGAGCTATCTCTTCATCACCGGCTGCAACATCGAGGACAGTCAGCAGTTCGGGGACCGTGACACGGGTCTCTTCTTCATGCGGGTCCACTTCTCCGCGGAGTCCCCGGTGACCGTCGACAAACTGCGCGCGAGCTTCGCCGCCGTCGGCGACTCGTTCCAGATGGACTGGGAGATCCACCTCGCCGAGGAGCGGATGCGGATCGTCCTGATGGTCAGCAGGTTCGGGCACTGCCTGAACGACCTGCTGTTCCGGTCACGGACCGGCGCACTGCCCGTCGAGATCGCGGCCGTCGTCTCCAACCACACGGACTTCGCCGAGCTGGTCGGCTCCTACGGCATCCCGTTCCACCACATCCCGGTCACCAAGGACACCAAGGCCGCCGCCGAGGCGCAGCTGCTGGAGCTGGTGCGGGCCGAGAAAGTGGAGCTGGTCGTCCTCGCCCGCTACATGCAGGTGCTCTCCGACGACCTCTGCAAGCAGCTCAGCGGCAGGATCATCAACATCCACCACTCCTTCCTGCCGAGCTTCAAGGGCGCCAAGCCGTACCACCAGGCGCACGCCCGCGGCGTGAAGCTGATCGGCGCCACCGCGCACTACGTGACGGCCGACCTCGACGAGGGCCCGATCATCGAGCAGGAGGTCGAACGCGTCGGCCACGAGGTCACCCCGGAGCAGCTGGTGGCGGTCGGCCGCGACGTGGAGTGCCAGGCGCTGGCCCGCGCGGTGAAGTGGCACGCCGAGCACCGCATCCTGCTCAACGGCCGCCGTACCGTCGTCTTCGCCTGACGGCCCACCCACCATAAAGACGGGCCGGGTCCGCACCTGATACGCCGGACAGGGCCTACTCGCCGACGGCGTTGGCGCACAGGTCGTCCAGAACGAAGCTGTTGTCCAGGACCTGCAGCTTGCGTTCCGCCTCCAGCTGCTCGAGCAGCCGGGTGAGCAGCGCCTCGTTGCCGGGGTCGCCCACGAACTCCAGCACGGCCCTGTGAAACGCGTCACGCAGCGTCGGCGGCATCGCGTCGGAGGCGTCGAAGCAGATCTGTCCCGCCGAGTCGAAGAGGTCCTGCACGCCCTGCGTGCCGGGCGACGGCGGGACGGAGGACGTCGTGCCGCCGGGGAAGAACGGCCGTTCGCCCGCCTGCGCCGCGTTCGCCCAGCTCGTGCGGGCCTCTTCGGAGGTGAGCCTGCCGAGCAGGTCCCAGGCGGCGTCGCTCGCCCTGAACACCGCGGCCATGTCACCGGACACCTCGAAGGCGTTCTCGCCGCCCTGCGCCGCGCTCCGCGCTCCGTCGAGGTACTCGGATGTCGGGCGGGGCAGCACATCGTCGCCGTAGTGCCTGCGGATGAAGGAGCCCTGGTGCTCATGGGTGCAGTCGCCGCGGTTCAGCAGTCCGTAACGCCCGTCGTCGAGCAGCTCGAAGTCCGCCAGCGCCTCCGTGCCCGGCGAGCGGCCGTCCGCCGTCATCATCCGCCCCCACTCCCGCCACAGCGGCGCGGTCTTCCTCCACTCCGTTCTTCCGGTCGCCCAGTCCTCGTACGCGTCGGGGCCACTGCGTTGAAGGATCAGGTCCTCGAGCCAGTCGGTGCCCGGCCAGCCCGAGGTGGCCCCTGAGCCCATACCCAGGCACCACACCGGATCGGCGTCCTCCGCGTCCGCGTCCGCACGGCTCCACACCAGCGACTTGAGGTCCACCCGTATCGGCACCCAGTAGGCCCGGGTCTGCGCCCCGCCGTTCGGCCCGGTGACCGTGACCGTGGGTGCCCAGGGCGGGACGGCGGCGCCCGCCACGCGCTCCGGCAGCCAGTGCACGTCCCCCGCCTTCACGTACTCGACGAGTTCGCCCGGGCTGTTGAGGATCGCCACGTCCGGCGGTGCGCCGGCCTGGAGCTGGGCGACGAGGGTCTCCCGCAGGGAGCGGGTGCCCTTGTAGACGTAGGAGTGGCCGGTCTTCTTCTCCATGGCCTTCAGCGCTTCCTTGAACGGCTTCTCCTCGCCGTCCGTCCACGGCCCCAGCACGACCAGGGTGCGCTCGTCCGGCGAGCCGGAACAGCCTCCTGCCGCGAGCGCCCAGACGGCGAACAGGACCCCCGCGAGCAGCACCCTCAAACCCCTGCGTCTCCTCATGACTCCCTCACGCCTCGGTGCGCTTGCGCCGGGTGACGCCGGCCGGATACGGCTTCCCGTAGAGGAAGAGCGTGACGCCGCAGGCGAGTGCGCCGATGCCGGCGACGGGGACGGCGATGCCCGCCGTGAGGGACCAGCCGTCCGGATTCGCCGCGTCCATCCGCGCGTACGCCGTGTCCGTCGCTTCCTCGATCCTGGTCGAAGCACCCGGGTCGGCGTCGACCTCGCGCAATGCGGCGACCTCGGCCCGCAGGCTCTCCTGCGCGTCGTGCTCCTGCGCACCGCCGAACGCCAGCAGCACCGGCGTCAGCAGCACCGGCAGTGCGCCTGCCGCCAACTGCAGGCTGACCAGCCGCAACCGGTCCCGCAGGAACAGCGCCGTGCCGACGGTCACGAAGCCGAACAGCGCGGTCGTCAGCAGCGCGGCGCCCGCGGCCGTCAGGGTCAGCGGGCCCCACGCCGCCAGGTCGGCGTTCTCGTCCCGCAGCTGAAGCTCCAGCTTCCTGATGCGGTCCAGCACGGCCGTCGGATCCCGCGGCACGGCGGACTTCGTGCTCGCCGGTCCGCTGAGCAGGTCCTCGGCGTACTCGACGCCCGCCCGGCGCAGCACGTCGCTGTCCCGGTTGCGGTCCGCCCAGGCGATCTTGTCCCCGTAGGCGACGACCAGCCCCGAGACCACCCGCAGCTCCTGCTCCTGAGCTCTGCTCAGGGCATCGGCCTGGGCGACACGGTTGAGGCTCTGGGCGGCTTCCGTCATCCGCGAGCGGTACGTCTCGCCCAGCTCGACCTCGCCGGCGTGCGGGGCGGTCAGCAGCCGCAACTCGGCCTGCGCCTGGGCCAGTCCGAGCGATGTCCGGGCCTGCGCGAGCCCCTCCAGCGCCGGAACGCTCCGGTGGCGCAGCCGCTCGGAGCGTTCGTGCACATCGGTGTAGGCGGCGGCGGCGAGCGCGAGAGCGAGCAACGCGAGAGCGGGCAGGACCAGCATGCGCCGCCGCAGGAACGCGGCCGTGGCCCGGCGGCCCCCGGGCCCGCGCCCGACGGCCCGCGCCCACAGGGCGGGCCCCGCCCCGGCGGCGTACCGCCCCAGCGTCACGGCCCACCGCTGCACGGCCGGCCAGGCGCGTCTCATCCGGCCTCCTCGGGGTTGCGGGCCGCCTGCCGCGGGGCTCTTCCCCCACCCCGCCCCTTCCCGAAACCGGGCTCCGCCCGGACCCGGTACCGCGCTCCGCGCGGTGTCCTCAATCGCCGGACGGGCTGAAAGTGCCGCTCCGCGGCAATGCAGCCCCGCTGGGGCACTCCCCGTGGAGGGAGGAACCCCCGAACACCGCGCGCAGCGCGGTACGGGTCCTGGCGGAGCCCGGTTCCGGGAAGTGGGGGTCTCCCCACGGCCGTCAGGCCGTAGGGGGAGGGGAGGGGGAGCAGTCCCCCGCCGGCGATCATGCGCGGCCGCCGGGGGACAGCCGTCGCAACCACGCCCGGCGGCCCACGCGCGGGCGGGTGTGGCGCAGGCCGAGGGGGCGGGTGCTGTATGCGTTGTCGAGCAGTGCCTCGGCCAGTGCCGCCCCGTGGGGCAGATCTTTGCGGAGGACCTGCTTGGCCAGTTGGCGGTAGCTCGCGGAGAGCTGCTCCCGCAGCTCCCGTTCCGTCGCGGGCAGCGGGATCGTCTTCGGCAGCGCGGCGCGCAGTTCGGTGAGCACCCGATCCGAGCCCGACGAACGCACCAGTTCCAGCAGTTGCTCGCGCAGCTCCGCCGTGAGCCGCTCCTGCGCCTGCCGGTCCGTGAGCCCCTCCTGGCCGGTGAGCCGGTGCAGGGCGGCCTGGGCCCGGATCGCGGAGGCGACCGTCGGGGCACCGGCATGGATGCGGACCATCGCCGTCCGTGCGGCGGTGCGGTGCCGGGAGTCGGGCGGGACACCGTCGAGGGAGGCCAGCGCGCGGTCCGGGCTGTGCCGGGCCAGATGAATACGGGCAAGCCCGAACGCGGCAGCGCCCAGCGCGTGGTTGCGCCGCCACACCGCGTCGTAGAAGAGCATGGCCTGCTGCTCGTGCGCCTCACGCGCCGCCGGGGCCTCCGGTGCGTCGGCCCGCCCGCCGGCCCGCCACTCGTCGGCGAGCTTTTCGTGGCAATAGCCGAGGGCCAGCTTGGGCGCGTACTCGCCGGGTATCGCCGCATACACCGTGTCGAAGCAGTTCAGCGCCCTGTGCAGTCGGCCGTGCGCGAGCTGGGTCAGCCCCTGGTGCCAGTCGAGACGCCAGTCGTAGCCGGCCCGTTCGCCGAGCAGCCGCGCGGCCCGCTCGAGCTCCACCGCGGCGGTCACCAGCGCCTCGTCGCGGCTGTGGCGGCGGGTGCCGGCAAGCTCCAACTGGAGTCGGCACCGCAGCAGATGCAGTTCCGGCGACGGCAGCCACTCGTTGCTGAGCTGGAGCAGCCCCGCCGGGTCGTCGTGCGAGGTGCGCTGGAGCTCCTTCCAGTTGGGATCCAGCTCGTCGGGTTTCGGTACGGGAAGCGCCACCGCCGCCTCCGACGGTTCCGGTACGTGCGCGCCGAGCCGGTCGGCCGTGCCGTCCGCCCCCCAGCGCTCCAGGGGCGGAGGTCTGCCCAGCCGGCCGTCCAGCGCAATGGCGGCCGAATCGAAGAGCGGGGAGGGCTCGAACGTCTCCTCGTCCAGGCGCAGCGACCGCAGTTCGCGCAGCACGCCGCGCAACTGGACCGCCATCTCCTGCGCGGTGGCGTATCGCCGCTTCGGGTCGGTGGCCGTGGCGCGCGACAAAGCCCGCTGCAGCGACTCGGTGCCGAGGTCGGACGGTGGTGAAGGGTCCTTCGCGACCAACTCGCCGAGGACGGCGCCGACCGTGTAGAGGTCGCCCGCGGTGGTCATCCGGCCGCCGGTGTTCATGCTCTCCGGCGGCCGGTGGGTCACCGGTCCCGGCGCGCCCGGCTCGCGTACGCCGGCGACGTCGATGAGTTTGATGCCGGTGCCGCAGTGGAGGACGTTCGTGAGCGACAGGTCGCCGTAGACGAGTTTCTCCTTGTCGTGCAGGTAGTGGAAGGCTTCCAGGATCAGCAGGCCGTACGCGACGACGAACTCGCGCACCCGTGGTCCTGCGAACGGCTCGACGTGCCGGGCGATGCGGGACGCGACCCAGGACAGGGACGCACCGTCGGCGAACTCCATGACGATGAACTCGGACGACGTCCGCTCGTGGCGCGCGTAGTTGACCACGCGGATGACCGACGGGTGGTTGAGGCTGACGAGCCGCAGACGCTCCTGGTGGGCCTGGAGCACGGCGGCCGGATCGCCGGGGTCCAGGATGCCCTTCAGGGCGACGGGGCGGTTCTCCAGCAGCAGGTCGCGGGCCAAATACACCTTGCCGTGGCTGCCCTGCCCGATGGGGCCCACCACCTCGTACTGCTGGTGCAGCATCACTCCGCCGGCGAGCCGGTCTCCGGCCTGCTCGGTGACGAGCGCGTCCGGGTCGCGCACGGCGACGGCAGGCAGGTCCGTCAGCCCGTCGCCCGGCGGGCCGACGACGAACTCGCGGGGCCCGGCCGGACCGGCGAGCTCCTGCTCCACGGCCTCCGCCTCCAGCAGCGCGGCCTCGATGTCGACGGCGCACCGGAACAGGGCGCGCACCTGGTCGACGGAGCCGTGCAACGGGCCTTCCGGGCCGATCTGCTCGAGCGTCCGGCGCAGCCGGGGGGCCTGGGCGGCGGGACGCCGTCCGGACAGCTGCCGCAGTCGCTGCTCGGTCTCGGCGAGCCGGCTCACCCGCGTGCCGAGCCGCTCGGTACGGCGAACGCTCCAGTCGACGCCCAGCAGCTCGTCGCGTACGCGGGCGAGCAGCGGCGAGCGGGGGTCGCTGAAGACGAGGAGGAGCCGGCTCTGGCCGCGGGCGAGCAGGGCGGTGAGCAGCCGCACGATCTCGTCGTCGGTGGACGCGGACCGGTCGACGGACAGGAACGCGGCGATCAGCGGCGGACTCTCCTCGGCGATCCGCGTGAGAAGGCCGCCGTCCGGGCCGCCACCGTCGGCGTCGGGGGCCACAGGGGCCACTGGGGTCTCTGGGGTCTCTGGGCTGTCCCGGCTGTGTGGGACGGCCCGGGTGCCGTGGCCGTTCGGGCCGCCGCCCGGTCCGCCCGGCCCGTCCGGTACCGGGTCGAGGCCGATGCGGTCAGCCGCGTGCCGGGCCAGCTCGGCGGCCGTCCGGTTGGTCGCGTCGACGGCGATGTCGATGCTGCCCACCTGCGGACCGCCCGGCACTCCCGGTGTGCCGGAATCGCTTCCCGGTGCCGACGCCCCCTCCGGGGGACTCTGTTCGCGGTCGGCGAGGGTGAGCACCGATCTGACGGTGTGCAGGAGGTCGTGCTCGCCCTCCCCCGCGAACACCGGCTCCACCGGGTCCGTGTCGGGGGTGCCGTCGAGCCATCGGGTCAGCCGCTGGTGCAGGCCGGGGACGCGGCCGGAGGCGGTCCTGTGATGGGCGACGGCGACGTCGTGCGACACGGCAGGCTGTCCCGTCACCGTCAGCCCGAGGCGTTCCAGCGGCAGATGCTTGAGCACCGTCTCGGTCGGGATCATGTACGCGTGGTCCCGGCGCACCCGGACCTGCGGGGTGCCGAACTGGTGCGCCACGATGCCGATGACCCGGCGCGTACGGCTGTGCACGACGGCGCAGCCGCTGTAGCCCCGCCGCACCACGTACGGTGCGTTCAGCGCGTCGAGCTGCACCCACTCCGGCGTCGGGGCGGGGCCGCCGCGTCCCATCAGCCGGGCATCGAGGTGTTCACCGCCGGGCAGGTCCTCCGGATACCCGGTGAAGTGCACCATGTCGCCGCGCGCCGGGATCTGGCGGTGCAGGACGGCATGCGGCACCGCGGGCTCGTGGTCCAGCTTGAGCAGCGCGAGGTCACCGCCGAACTGCCCCGTGGGCGGGACCAGATACTCCCGCAGGAGCCTGGCCCGCAGCGGCTCCTCCGCCTCCCTCGCGGGCGCGCGCGGCACATCGACGTACACCTCTTCCAGCGGGGTACGGATTCCCGAGGAGTCGGGGCGGGAGAGGACCACATGAGCACAGGTGAGCACCAGACCGCCGGGTAGCAGCACCCCGGCACCGAGCGGCCGGCCCGCACGATCCTGCGTCCGGAGCAGGCGCAGCCGCCAACTCTCCTCATGGCCCGTGAAGTTGGATGTGCGAAGCGGCTCGCTCATACTGCTCAAGATAACTACGGGAGACGGGGGACGCGATGGCTGAGCGTGACGAAACCGCGGTCGTGGGGCTGGCGGAGGTCATCGGGCAGGTCCGCGACGAGCTCGAGAACGCACAGCGGGCAGGCGCGGGACGCGATCTGCGGTTCAGCGTGGAGAACGTGCAGCTGGAGTTCGCCGTGCAGGTGCGGCGCGAGGGCAGTGGCCGTGCCGAGCTGAGGATCGGTGTGCTCACGGCGGGAGGCGGCGGCTCGGCGGCGCGCGACACCACGCACACCATCCGGATCGAGCTCAAGCCGCACCGGGAGAACGGCGACCCGAACTACAGCGTCGGCGGGGAGTGACGCCAGGGGCAGGCGGATTCAGCCCGCGACGAGTGCCTCGGCGACGCTCGTACGGGCGTAGAGCACCACGCGCCCGGTGCGGTGGGCGGTGACCAGACCTGCCGCACGCAGAGCCGTCAGTTGCTGCGAGACGCCCCCGGCCGAGAGGCCGGTGCGGCGGGCCAGGTCCGTCGTGGACGCCGGGGCGGCCAGCTCCGCGAGGAGCAGCGCACGGGTGCGGCCCAGCACACCAGCGAGGGCGCCCGAGTACGGCTGGGCACGCGGCTCCCACAGCGTGCCGACACCGCGCGGCGGATAGCGAAGCGTGGGCTGCCGTTCGTCGCTGCGCACATAGGAGAAGATGCGCGGCGACACGAACACCGACGGCACCAGCAGCAGCCCCCGGCCGCCCAGGGTGTGCGCACCGCGCACACGGCGGTGCACCAGCTGCAAGGTGCCCGAGTCCCAGGCGAGTTGAGGGTCGAGGTCGTCGAAAAGGCGCCGCGCGCCGCCCTCCGCGAAACGCTTGGCCCGGTAGAGGATGTCGCCCTCGACGAGGGTGAGGATCCGCGGCCAGTGGGGCGCGATCGCCACCTCCCAGTAGGCGGCGATCACCTCTGTGAGACGCCCGAGCCCGCGGTCCGGGTCCGCGCGGAGCGCGGCGACGCCCTGCCGGACCTCCGTCGTCGTCGTACGCAGCAGGTGGCGCGGTGTGGACCGCAGCGCTGCCAGCTCCACCTCGAGCGAGGGCTGCGGGGTGGTCGGCGGCGGGGCGAGGAAGCCCGGGATGCCGGGGGTGGGCACGGCGATCAGCGAGGACAGCGGTGCGAGGTCGAGTTTCGCGGCGGCGATCAGCGGCCGTACCTGCTCGGTCCACCGCCGGTGCATACCGAGCCCGTCGGCGCCCTTGAGCACCCGCACGCTGGCGACGACCTCCCACAGCGGGGAGACGGCGAAGCGTGTACGGGCCACGTCCTCGGCCGTGAAGCCGATTTCGAGCGTGCCGTGCTCGGGTGGTCTGTCCTGCACCATTCGGCTGAGGCTAAATCATTGGAACGCGATCCCGCTTCCGGGCAGCGTACGGGCCATGCCACACCACAGTCCCTGGCGGTCCCGTGACTTCCGTGCGCTCTTCATGGCCACCGCGTTCAGCCAACTCGCCTCGAACATCGGCTACATCGCTGTCCCGTTGATCGCCGTCACCGCGCTCGACGCGAGCGCCGGCGAGATCGGTCTGCTGGCCAGCCTCTCGACGGCCGCGTTCCTCCTCATCGGGTTGCCCGCCGGGGCGTGGGTGGACCGGATGCGCCATTGGCGGGTGCTGATCGCGGCGGACCTGGCGCGGGCCGGCCTCCTCGCCTCCGTGCCCGTGGCGTGGTCGCTGGACGTCCTCACGCTGGGCCAGCTCTACGCCGTCGTCCTGCTGAACGGCTGCGCCACGGTCTTCTTCGACGTGGGCGCGCAGAGCTGTCTGCCGCGGCTCGTGGACCGGGAGGCCCTGGTGCCGGCGAACGCGGCCGTGGTGAGCCTCCAGGCCGCGGGCAACGTGGCGGGCAGGGGCGCGGGCGGAGGCGTCGTGCAGCTGTTCACGGCCCCGGTGGCGGTGATCGGCGTGGGCGTGCTCTACCTTGCGTCGGCGCTGCGCCTGGCGGCCCGTCGCGACCGCGACACCCGGGCCGCCCCCGGCGTCGGCACGGCTGCCGCGCCCGACCGCGTTCCAAAGGTCCCGGCCGCGCGGCTGGGGACGCAGATACGGGAGGGGGTGCGGCACGTGTGGGGCAACGCGGAGTTGCGGGCGCTCGCGCTCACCGCCACGCTCACCAACCTCGGCTCGCAGATCGTCAACACACTGCTGCCGATCCTCTTCACCCGCGAACTGGGCCTCTCCGCAGGTGTTCTGGGGCTGTACTGGGCGGTCGGCGGTGTCGGCATCCTGCTCGGCGCGCGGTGTGCCCGCCGTATCGCCCGGCGGCTCGGGCACGGCCGCACGCTCGGTATCGCCGGCCTGTGGATGGCGCCGGCCGCGCTGCTCCTGCCGTTCATCGACCGGGGCTCCTGGCTGTGGCTCGCCGGGGCCGGCTGGCTGCTGTACACGTTCAAGATCGGCGTCGACAACGTCCTCGGCGTCAGCCTTCGCCAGCGGCTGACCCCCGACCCGCTGCTCGGCCGGATGAACGCCACGTTCCGCTTCATGCTCACCGGTGCGATCGCGGTCGGCTCGGCCGTGGCGGGCCTGATCGGCGAGTTCGCGGGGTTGCGCGTCGCGCTGTGGACGGGCGCCGGCTGCCTGGCGCTCGCCTTCCTGCCCGTCTTCCTCTCCCCGGTGCGCCGGCGGCAGGAGCTGCCGGGCCAGGAGGCACCGGCGCCCGCCGCCGACCACGCACCGAAGGGCCGGACGGACCCCCGTGCTCCTACAGCCGGCTGAGGGCCGCCGCCGCGAAGAGCACGTCCCGGATCGCCTCCCGGTCGCCGTCCTGGCCGGCAGCGGCCTCCTCCGGGGAGACATGACCGGCGACCAGCTTGCAGAACTCGACCCCGTCCAGCGCCACTTGCGCCACCGACCTGGCCGGTGAGCCGACGGCGGCCGGCGAATCCAGGGCGATGTGCCAGCTCCCGCCGCCGGACCCCTCCACCTCCAGGTGGAGCGAGCGCCCGGGCGCCCCGGCCGTGACCAGATGCTGCGGCGGCCCGGCGAGACCGGCCCGCCTGCGCTCGGCGAGTGCGGCGGGCAGCAGTCTGGCCGCCAGATCGATCATCCGGTTCAGATGGGCGCCGCTCGGCGGCGCGTACGGGTAGTCCACCGCTCCGGCGATGTCGTCCGCGTGGATCCAGCACTCGAAGGCCCGGTCGAGCAGTGCGTCCTGGAGCGGCAGGGCGAACGACCCGTAGGAGACAGACAGTTCGGCGACGCCGCGCCCCGCGAAGGACACCGTGCGGACGAGGGTGTGGCTCTGGTCCCGCCACGGCTCCCGGATCGAGCCGGTCGGCGGCAGGTCCGCGGTGCTCCAGAAGGACTCCGTCCGCTCCGTCGGAAGCAACGGCGCGTGAGAGCCCAGCGGGTCGTTCAGCCCGAGCGCGGTCGCGACGAGGCCGTCGACGGTCATGAGGTGGCCGATCACACCGGCCACGGTCGTGCGCCGGCTGACCTGGCGTTCGCCCTCGAACCACTTGAGCCGAACCGGCGCGTGCCACTCCGAGTCCCCTATGTCCCGCAGCAGCGCGTCCAGCCTGGCGGTCTCCGCATCGTAGGGGTCGGCCCAGTCGGGCACGGGGATACGGGCGGGCCTGCGGCCCAGGCAGTTCTCCAGCACACGGAAGCGCAGCAGCGGGTCGAGGTCCAGGTCACGGTCGGTGTGCAGCAGTCCGACGGCGTCCCGCAGCCGCAGCGCCTCTTCCGCGCACGGGGCGCAGTCGCCGAGATGGTCCTCGACGGCGGCGGTCTCCTCAGCGGAACAGGCGGACAACGCCCACGCGCCGAGCAGCGACTTGAGCACGCTGTGCGGCGGCGCGACGGAGGCGCCCTCGACGGGCACGGGGTCGAGGGCCACTGGGCCGAGGGGCACGGGCTCGACGGGCTCGGGGTCGACCGGGCCGGGGTCGACGACGCGCGAGTCGTCGGCCGCCTCCGCCGCCTCGGGTGCACTCTCCGCTTCGGGCACGCTCTCCGCCTCGGGCGGCGTGCCGTGCGCGGGCGGCGTGTCGCGCTCGGGCTGCGGCTTCCGCTTCGGGAGCGGCGGCCGCTTCGGGCGGTACGCGTCCGGGTGGAGGTCGTCGGCCGCGAAGCGCGGCGACGGTATGCGCGGTACACCCCGCACCTCGTCGCCGTCCCGCTCGCGGTCGTCGCCGCCGCCGTCCAGTGGCCCGTTCACAGTGCGCGTCCGTAACCGGGAGGGGAGGAGCCCTCCAGTGCGCGGGTGTGCGCCGTGGACAGGAGCTGGAGGCCCAGGCGCAGCCGCCGCCTCGCCTCGTCCTCCGTGACACCGAGGTCCGCCGCGGTCTGCCGGTAGTCCCGGCGCTGGAAGTACG
>NZ_JBEXRZ010000202.1:0-13696 GCF_040613325.1 Streptomyces sp. NPDC006283
CCGGCATGGCGTTGTGGCTGGCGGAGAGCATCACGCCGAGGTCTGCGCCGAGCGCGCCGGTCAGGTACGCGACGGCCGGGGTCGGCAGCCGCCCCAGTGCCGGGGGCTCGCCGCCGTCTGCAGGCGCTCCGGCAGCAGCGCCATCGCGCCGCCGCCGGTCGCACCGATCAGCCGCAGGTCCGGGTACTTGTCCAGCCATCCCGCGAACGCGATCATGGCCATGCCCAGGGTGACGTCGCCGAACCGGCCGATCTGCTCGACGAAGCCGATGGTGTCCACCTTCTCCGTGCCGGCCGGTTCGGCCGGTGCGTGCACCAGGACCGGGACTCCCGCCTCCGCGGCCAGCGCGAAGAAGGAGTCCGCCCGCGGCGAGCCGAGCAGCTCGCCGTGGACGCTGGACGTGGTGATCAGGCCGACGAACGCGGGGTCCGCCAGGGTCTCCCGCACCCCTTCCAGGTGATCGTCGTCGCCGAACGGGTTGGCGTAGACGTACCCGCGCAACTGGTCCGGGAACTGGGAGATCAGACCCGACATCCAGGCGTGGAAACCACGCAGCCGGTCACGCGGCTGCTTGTAGTTGTCCACGCCCGGGACCCGCGCCATCGCTCCGGCGCCCACCGGGCTGCCGATGATGGTGAGGTCGATCCCGGCCTCGGCGCGGGCCGCGAGCATGCCGTCGACGTCGGTCAGGCTCGGGGGCATGGGGAAGCGTCTGGCCGCCTCCGGCGGGGACAGATGTCCGTGGATGTCGATGATCATGTGTGGGTTCCCGGTTCCGGTGTGACTGCGCGGGTCACCGCGGCGCAGTCCTCGTCGCCGAGCCCCTGCTCGGTGGCACGGGCGTGGGTCTGTGCGGCTGCGGCGGTGAGCGGAAGGTGCAGGCCTGCCGCGGCCGCCTGCTCCGTAGCGAGCATGAGGTCCTTCGCCATCAGGCGCAGCCGGAAGTCCGGCTCGTCGAAACGCCCGGTGGCCAGGCGCCGCGACTTGAACGACATGACCGGCGAGGCGAAGCCGCTGCCCGCGATCGTCCTGAGGACGAGCCGCTTGTCGAGGCCGCAGGCGGCCGCCAGTTCGGCGGCCTCGGCCATGGCCTGCACCTCTATCCCCATGAGGAGGTTGAGGAGCAGCTTCATCCGCATGCCGGAACCGAGTGCGCCCAGATGGACGACCTCCTTGCCCAGCATCTCCAGCAGCGGCCGGCCGGCGGTGAAGACCCGCTCCTCGCCGCCGACGAACAGCCGCAGTTCGCCGTCGCGGGCGTGGTCGCGGTTGCCGAGCATGCCGACGTCCATGACGGAGGGCGCGTCCCCGGCGAGCCGGACGACCTCCTCGGGAGCGACGGTGCTGGCGCAGATCAGCGCACCGGGGTAGGTGCCCCTGGCCAGGACGCCGTCCGGGCCGCGCAGCACGGTTTTGAGGGCGTCGCCGTCGGCGACCGTGCAGATGACGGCGCTCGTGCCCTCGGCGGCTTCGCTGGGGCGGTCGGCGGCGACGGCCCCGGAGCGGGCGAGCGGCTCGGCCCGCTCCGGGGTACGGTTCCAGACCCGCACTCGTACGCCTTGTGCGAGCAGACGTGCGGCCAGGCCGGAGCCCATCGTGCCGAGACCGAGGACGGCGACGGGGCCGGAAGCGTTGATGGTGGGCGTCATGACTTCTCCTCCACGGTCTCCTTGACGACCCGGAACCGCAGCGACTGCGTCGAGTCGACCCAGTTGCGGAGCGGAGCCACCAGTGCCTGGTGGTCCTCGCTCTGCTGCCAGGCGAAGAAGTGTTCGGGGGTCTCCCACTCGCTGGTGATCACCCACTGGCGGGAGCCGTCGACCGGCTCTCCCAGTCGTTCGACGATGTGCCCGGGGGTGCGAGCGACGGATTTCCGCATCTGCTCGTACATCTCCAGGAACCCTTGCTCGCCGCCCTCGATCACACGGACCGCGAAAACCACGGACAGCCTTTCGGCCGTTTGGCCGTTCTGAACAGTGCCCATGTCTCCTCCTGATGGTGAGATCCGGCAGGACACGCTTTCCAAGGACTCATGGGCTCAGTGACGACGCAACTCCAATGGGTGCACGGCCCAGTCGCGAGAAGGGGCGTGCCCTGCGGGCTAGTCCGTCCGGGTGACTCTCAAGGGGCCCTCGGCGAGGCGGATTCGAGCGAATGAACGAGGGGCGTGAGGGCACGGAGGCTGAGGGCGTGGAGGCCGTGGGCCCGATGGGCCGGGTTCCGTCTCCGGTCCCCTGCCGGCCACGGGGCCGGGCAGCGCCGATTACCGGTAGTCCCCGCGCCTCCGGCAGGATGAGTGCCCATGACCGAGATCCGCACCCCCCGCCTCCTCCTGCGTCGCTGGCACGACGACGACCTCGCCCCGATGGCGGACATCAACGCCGACCCGCGGGTCATGCGGTGGGTCGACGACGGCTCGGTGCTCGGGCTGGAGCGCACGGCCGAGGACATCGAGCAGTGGGAGGAGGAGTGGGACGAGGAGGGCTTCGGTCTCTTCGCCGTCGAGCTGCTGGCCTCCGGCGAACTGGCCGGATTCACGGGACTGTCGGTGCCCGCCTTCCTGCCGGAGGTGTTGCCCGCCGTGGCGATCGGCTGGCGGTTCGGCTCGCAGTTCTGGGGGCAGGGCTACGCGTCCGAAGCCGCCCACGCCACCCTGGAGTTCGCGCTCCAGGACCGCGGCCTCGACCGTGTCGTCGGCATCAGCCGGGTGGGCGACGAGGCCTCGCAGAACGTCATCCGCAAGCTGGGCATGGCGCTCGAGCGCGAGACGGCGCACCCGGAGTACGGCTTTGCGCTGCACGTCCACAGCATCGATCTCACCGAGTTCCAGGCGTGAAGCGGCCGGGCCGCCGGTTGTTGTCCGGGCGGTAACCGGCCGCTTCGGCGTCGGCCGTCGGGTGCTGCGGGTCAGGCGTTGGGGTCGAAGGGGATGCCTGCGGGCTTGGCCTCTTGGAGGTGGTGGGCGAAGCTGCCGTCCTTGAGGCCGAAGTGGGCGCTGCCGAAGTCGGCCTGGCTCAGCTTGTCGCGCAGGCCGGCGGGGTAGCCGTTCCAGCCGACGAGGTCGGGGAACTGCCATCCGCGGTAGTGGTTCTCCGGCGGCTCGTCGTTGGAGTTCGCGGGGCGGAAGCAGTGCGTGCCCAGACCGTCCTTGTGGTAGACGATCTTGGGATGGGTTCCGTCCCAGCGGATCCGGTCACGGGGGTGGATGTCGAAGTCGCCGTGCGCGGAGGTGGCGACGTACCGGGCTTCGTTGTTCTGCACCCACACCACGACGTGCTCCCAGTCGTGGCGGTGGCCGCCGAGGCCGCTGCCCGCCACGGCCTGGTCCTTCTCGAAGTAGAGCCCGTACATGACCGCGCACCAGCCGTTGTTGCACTTGGCCCGCGCGTACCCGTTGGTGTTGTCGAGGTCCCCTGCGTCGTGGCAGCTGCCGTTGACGGCGCCGGACGTCTTGAGGCCGGGGGCTATGGTTCCGTCGGGGCCGATGGCCGGGGTGGGATAGCAGCCGTCCGTGTCGTAGTCGTAGGCCGGCTGGAACGTCTGCTCCAGTGCGTCCGCGTTGGCGGGCAGGGCGGCGGGCGGGGCGGCGAGGGCGATGCCGGGAGTGGCGACCACCAGTGCGGCGGCGCTGATGAGGACGAGCGAGGTCTTGCGGATCCGGGCTCCGGTTTTCACTGCTTCCTCCTGGTCGCGCCGACGGCACCGTGGTGTGGGGCACACGATTCGATTGACATGCCCAAATCATCTTCATCGAATCTCGTGGACGCGTGGCGGGTCGCCGGGTGTCACCGCGATGACGGATCGGCCAACACGGGCGGGGCGGTGGTCAAAAGCGCATACGAGGCGCGCCGGGGGGCCGGGTGTGGCGTGCAACTGTCCGAAATCCGATGTTGGTTGCGGCGCCGGCCGGGTTAGCGTGCCATTTCAGCTCGTGAACTGGGGGAACAGCATGGTGGCTCGGCCTGTCGTTGATCTGCAGCAGCTCGGTGCGGATTTCGTTCGTGATCCCTATCCCGTCTATGCCGGGCTCCGTGCCGAGGGGCCGGTGCATCGTGTGCGTGACGCCGACGGCGCGGAGTTGTGGCTCGTCGTCGGCTACGAGGCGTGCCGGGCCGCCTTCACCGATCCGCGGCTGAGCCGGGACTGGATCAGGTCCGGGGACATCAGCCAGATCATGAACACCGAACAGAACCAGCCCGCTCTCGCGCACATGCTGATGTCGGACCCGCCGGACCACACCCGGCTGCGGCGGCTGGTGGCGAAGGAGTTCACACCGCGTCGCATCGAGGCCCTGGCTCCCCGGATCCAGCAGATCGCCGACGGGTTGCTGGAGGAGATGGTGGCGGGAGGGAACCGGCAGGCCGATCTGATCGCGTCGTTCGCGTTCCCGCTGCCCATGACGGTCATCTGCGAGCTGCTGGGTGTGCCGGAGCTGGACAGGGACGCCTTTCGCAGCTGGTCCAACGAGATGGTCGCGCGCACCAGTCCCGAGGCGGAGGCGCTGGCCTACCAGGAGATGCCGGCGTATCTCGCCGAACTGATCGCCGCGAAGCGGGCGGACCCGGGTGAGGATCTGCTCAGCGCGATGATCCACACCGTCGACGCGGGCGGTGACCGGCTCTCGCCGGACGAGCTGATCGGCATGTCCGTGCTGCTGCTCATCGCCGGACACGAGACCACCGTCAATCTGATCGGCAACGGTATGCGGGCGCTGTTCGCGCACCCGGACCAACTGGCCGATCTGCGGGCCGACTTCGGTCTGCTCGACGGGGCGATCGAGGAGATGCTCCGCTACGACGGGCCGGTGGAGACCTGCACGGAGCGTCTGGCGCTGGAGGATGTGGAGATGGGCGGGGTGACCGTCCCCGCGGGCTCCACGGTCCTGATCGCCATGGCGGACGCCGACCGTGACCCCGAGCGCTTCAAGGAGCCGGACCGCTTCGACATCCGCCGCGACGCCCGCGGGCACATCGCCTTCGGTCATGGTCTGCACTACTGCCTGGGCGCACCACTGGCGCGGCTGGAAGGCCGGATCGCACTGCGTTCGCTGCTGGAACGCTGCCCGGACCTGGCGTTGGACGCGGACGCGGCGACGCTGCGGTGGATGCCGGGGCTGCTGATCAGGGGCGTGCGGGAGCTGCCTGTGCGGTGGTGACCCGGCGGCCGGGCCGGCGGGTGCCGGCCCGGCGTCGGTGACCTCGGGGGCGGTGGTGCCGGGGGCGGGCAGGTGTCACGCGACGGCGGCGGCCATCCGCCAAACCGCCTCCGTGATCAGGCGGGACGAGGTCGCCAGGTTGAGCCGGACGTGCCCGGCGCCGCCGGTGCCGAAAGGGACACCGGAGGTGAGGGCCACTTTGCCGCGTTCGAGGAAGACGGCGGCGGGGTCGTCGCCGAGCCCCAGGCGCCGGCAGTCGAGCCACGCCAGGTAGGTGGCCTCGGCGGGCCGGTAGGAGATGCCGGGCAGGTGCTCGGCCAGGAGCCCGGCGAGCAGCCGGCGGTTGGCGTCGAGTCCGGTGAGGACGGCGTCGAGCCAGCCGGTCGCCTCGCGCAGTGCGGCGGTGTGGGCGATGACGCCGAGGTGGCTGGGGCCGTGGCTGACCTCTTCCGGCATCCGGGCGAGATCCTGGGCCGCGGCCGGACCGGCGACGGCGAGGGCGGCCTTGAGACCCGCGAGGTTCCACGCCTTCGAGGCCGACACGAGGGAGAAGGCGCTGTCCGCGCCCGGCACGCTCAGGTACGGCACGAATGTGGTGTCCGGGGCGACGACCGGGGCGTGGATCTCGTCCGCCACCACGCGTACGCCGTGCTGTTCGGCGAGCGCGGCGACAGCGGCCAGTTCGGCGGCGGTGTGGACGGTGCCGGTCGGGTTGTGCGGGCTGCACAGCAGATAGGCGGCGCGCCGTCCGCCGGTGGTGACCTGCCGGAAGGTGTCCTCGAGGAGGGTGAGGTCGATGCGCAGGTCCGCTCCGAGCGGCGCCTGGACGACGCGCCGGCCCATATGGCTGACGAACTGGTAGAACGGCGGATAGACGGGGCTGTTGACGACCACGGCGTCGCCCGGGCCACTGAGAAGTTTCAGGACCTCGACGATGCCGAGCATCACGTCGGGGACGATCGCCGTGCGCTCCACGTCGAGCCCGTGCCAGTTCCATCTCTTGGCGGCAAAGGCGGCGAGCGCTTCGGCGTAGGCGGTCCCGGCGGGATATCCGGTGTCGCCGAGCGCGACCGCGTCGGTGATCGCCGTGGCGACCGGTCCGGCCAGCGGTACGTCCATCTCGGCCACCCACAGCGGCAGGACGTCCGGCGGATAGGTGCGCCACTTCATACTGGTGCGCCTGCGGAGCCGGTCCAGGGTGAGGCGTTCCAAGGGGTTGGCCGAGGTGGCGTCCATGTCCTGCTCGTCGGTGTTCACGAGCGAAAGATAGGGGCACCGGCCGGGTGTGTCAGCAGGAGCGCCCCGCGCGGGACGGCGAGCCGGAGGTCCAGGGCCTGTCCGACAGGCCAGTTACGAGCTGGACCGAGTGCTCGCTTGCGAGCGCCTTACGTGGAACTCAGAGCATCCAGCGACGCCACGGGAACGACGCCATCCGCCCGACGAGCCAATGCCTCATCGATCGTGACCAGCGCATCGGCCTGAAGCCGCGTCACGGCAAGGTATTCGGCGTCCCCGATAGTGTCCCACCCCTGTTCCCGGGCGATCCGCCAGGCTGTGCGACGGGAGACCCGGTCGCCCAGCAGTCGCATCTTTACCTCGGTCAGGCGCTCGTGCATACGCAACGCCTCGACCTCGTCGAGGTCGCCGCAGCTGACCTGTTCGAACAGCAGCGACAGCGCCTGCGACCGCACCGGATTCGGCGCGACAAGCTGGTGATCGGGTCTGATCTGCACACCGGTCGACACGATGTGCAACAAGGTCCTGGCATCGACGACGTAGCGCGTCATGGCTCGATGAACTCCCGCTCCTCGTCCGTCAGTTGCACACGAGTCACACAAAACGATCTACCGGATCAGAGCCTGAGCTGCCAACCTCACAGGGCAATACACCTAGCGCGAGCCGAGAAACTCGATCGTCCGCTGGGTCAGGAGCTTGGCAGCGTCCGGGTCGTAGGACGGCAGCGAATGGTCCGCGAACAGGTGCTGGTCTCCGGGATACAGAAACATCTCCGCCTCAGCGGAATCGGAGACGAGCGCGCGAGCAGCATCGACGTCCTCGGCGAAGAACGGATCGGCTTCCTTCGCATGCACCTGCACCGGCACGCCGTCAGGCCAAGCCGCGCCGAACTCCGACACAGGGATACAGGCGTGAAACAGGAGCGCGCCCCGCGCGCCCGGCCGAGTCTGCGCCAGCTTCTGGGCAGGCAGCACACCGAGCGAGAAGCCGACGTAGACGATGTCCTGCGGCAGGTGCTCGGCAGCGCGGACGCCGCGCTCGGTGATCTCGCCGAAGCCGATCTGCTCGACGTAGCCCGAACCCTCCTCAAGGGAGCCGAAGGTACGCCCCTCGAAGAGATCGGGCGTGTGGACGGTGTGGCCGGCGGCGCGGAGTTCGTCGGCGAAAGCGGCGACTCCGGGGGTCAGCCCCTGCGCGTGATGGAACAGTACGACCTCTGTCATGCCCCGACCCCTTGCTCACCAGTAGCGAATGATCCGAAACTTTAGAATAATCGAGAGGTGCCGAACAATACCCTTCCCGACTACGATCTCGCCGACGTCACCGACGTGTCAGACCCGGCCCAGCTCCACGCGCTGGCCAGCCCATTGCGCAACGCCACCCTCGAGCTGCTCCTCGAACGCGCCGCCACTGTGAGCGAATTGGCCGGCGCACTCGACCGCCCGAAGAGCACGGTCGCGCACCACGTGAGCGTCCTGGTCGATGCCCAGTTGCTGAAGGTCGTGCGGACCCGCCGGGTGCGGGCCATCGACGAGCGTTTCTACGGCCGCACCGCGCGCATCTTCCGTGTCGGCACGGTCAGCCCGACCGACGGTGGCGTCACTCCGTACTGCAACAACGATCTCGCCACGGCCGCAGCCGAGTCGGTCCCGGCGCACCAGGCAGATCAACTGTCCTCGATCGTGCGGCATGTCCGGATCCCGCAGGAGCAGGCCCGCGGGTTCTGGGCGCGGGTCCTGGAGCTCGCCAACGACTACGCACAACTGCCGCGCGGAGGCGATGTGGTGTATGGCTTCGCGGCCGGGCTCTACCCGACCGACCATCCGGCGCTGCCAGAGGCTGAGTCTGCGGCGGACTGACCTGTACCGCAGGTCGTGTCGTCCACAGCCACGGCCTGCAGCCCCCGAACCCTCACCGCCCTGGCCCCATCTCGGGCAGCAACCCACCGAGTCGTCTGACCTGTCGGACAGGCCTTAGTAGTCGATGGTGACGTAGTCGATGTCGGTGAACTCCACCTGGAGGCCCTCGGCGCGGCGGCCGCGGTCCTTGAAGTAGATGTCCTGGAGGCCTTCCGCCGCGATCTCGCGCAGTTGTTGTTCGTCGGCGCCCGCGGCCTGGGCGGTGAACAGGCGGGCCGCGTACTGGGGAGGCAGGTGCTGGGTGATGCGGCGGATGCGGCTGTCGTCGGTGGTGCCGGGGGCGGCGGTGAAGCCGAAGCGGGCGCGTGTCTCGATGACGAGGCCGCCGGTGGTCGCGGCCTGTTGCCTCGCGCGCTCGCGGACCCTGGGCTGCCAGCGTTTGCGGACCTCTTCGGTGAGGCGGGCGGCGAGGTCGGGGCGGGGGCGTTTGAACTGGCCGGTGAGATAACGCTCGACGGTGCGCTGGGAGATGCCGAGGAGGCCGGCCACCGCCCGGGTGCTGCCTTTGGCCTGGTGGACGAGGAAGCGCATCTGGGCGCGGGCGGTCTTGGGGAGCGGCCGGGTGAAGGTGGCTGCCGCAGCCTCCTCGAGGCTGCCCTGGACGGTGTCCATCGCGGTCTGCCTACTCTCCCTCGTCGGCGGCGTCGGCGCCCTTGATGTGGCGGGCGGGGTTGTGGCCGTCGTCGAGCATCTTCACGACGGTCAGCATCGGCTGGGTGCCCTCGTGTTTGACCATGCCGGGCGACACGCCGAGCCGGAACGAGCCGGGCGCGGGCCTGCCGTCGGGGGTGCGCGGGAGGAAGTCCGGCGGGGAGGGGCCGTCGGCGAGATAGACCGCGCAGTCGGACAGGACCGCCACGGGCAGCAGCGCCTCTTCGGCGAGGTGCAGATGCCCGGTCGGGGCGGGGGTGTGCGGGCTCGCGAGGGCGGTCTTGAGGATCTTCCGGTGCATGTTGACGCGGGCAGTGGCGATCACGGCGGCCCGGATGTCGGGGCGCCAGGTCGGGCGTTCGAGGGCGGGCCACCGCTCGCCGTGGGTGTGGGACGCGCCCTGGGGCCGTTCGCGGAGTTTCCCGATGCCGCCCTTGACGGTCGACTTGATCGCCGACAGTACGGCGGCCAGGGCGGGGTCGGCCTGCTGGTGGCGGTCCATGGCGGTGAGGAAGTCGGTGTCGCTCATCCCCGTCACGACGCCGAGGTCGGCCATCGTGGCTTTGTACGCCTCGGACAGGCGCTTGTACCAGGGGTCGAGGTAGGGCCCGGATTCGGGGCGGAGCCAGGCTTCGACGGGGGCGATCCGTGCGGGGAGCCGGAAGGCGTCGACGAGTTCGCGGGCGTAGGCGACGGTCGGTGTCGCGTACCAGGCGGGGCCGGTGGGGCGGGTGCCGTCGGGGGTGAACGGGCTGGGCAGGCGCGGGTCCAGTTCGATGCCGGACAGGTCGACCAGCCACGAGCCGGGGACGGCCGGGTCGAACGCGGGCGCGACGGCGTGGACGGGGGCGCCGAGGCCGACGACCAGGCGGTTGGCGGCGGCGAGGAAGGCCGTGTTGACGTCGATGCCGACGCCGTGACTGCGGCCGCATTCGGCGTCGGTGAGCAGTTGGGGGTCGCGGATCCAGTCGCAGGCCTCCTCGGCGAGGACCTCGTCCGGGGCGCGCCGGTGGCCGCGCGGGAACAGGGCGGCGGCGACGGGGTGTTCGTCGGGGGCTTCCGGCGGGGCCGGGTCGACGGGCTCGGTCAGGGAGCCGCGCATCGGGGCGGAGACCCAGGCGCCGCTCTCGTCGTCCTTGACGGCGCGGGTCGGCGGCCTCAGGGCGGTCATGGTCTCCAGGCCGGACACGGCGGTCGAGCCGCGCGGGGTGATGACCCGCCGGGCGTAGGTGGCGAGCGTGGCGGCGAGGTCGGCGGGCGGCAGCCGGTCGGCGCCCTGCCAGGAACGGGCGTCCAGGGCGCCCCAGGGCAGGACGGCGAGCTGGACGCACTGGCGCCGACCGCCGTGTGCCGGGCGGTAGATGCGGGCCCAGGGGCCGAAGCCGCGGCGGGTCAGTTTCCACTTCGCGCGGGTGATCGTGCGGACGACCGGGTGGTCGTCGGGCAGGCGCAGGCCCCTCCGGTCCGCCAGGGCGGCGGGGAGGCCGAGGTGTTCGGCGGCTTCGGCGGTGAGGACGATCAGCGGGTCGGAGTCCTTGCCGGAGGGGTGCAGCCGGGGGGCGCCCAGTTTCGCCTCGCGCAAGGTCCATTCGACGAGTCCGGGAACGTCGGTGGCGGGGCAGTCCAGTACGAGGCCGTCGGCGCAGTACAGCTGTCCGTCGCCGTCCAGGACGCCGAGAGGGCCGTTCGCGAACCGGGGGTCGGCGGACGGCGGGGCGGAGGGCTGTTTCCTGGTGGAGCTGTGTGTCGTGGGCGCGGGGGCGGGCGTCTGGGGTGCGGCGGGCTGCTGTCGAGGGCTGCGGGGCGGGGGTGCTGCCGGTGCGGGGGCGGCGGGCGGTTCCGGTGCGGGTGCCGGTGCGGGGTGGCGGGCAGCGAGGCCTTCCAGGAGGCGCACGTAGGCTGCGCGTTTGGGCGGGCGGGGCTCGGTGCGGCCGGCTTCCCAGCTGGTGACGGTCTCGCGCCGTACCGACAGGGCGCGGGCGATCTGGTCCTGGCTGAGGCCGCTTGCTTCGCGCAGCCGTTTGCGTTCGGCGGGGTCCGGCAGATCCTCCTGCGCGGCGGCCTGCTCCAGCAGGGCGTCGACCGACGCGAACAGCTTGCCCTGCTCCTGGGACACCGGGACCACCTCCGCGGCCACCCTATCCCGAACGCACATTCCGTAGCGGCCGAACACACAACGGGCGCACTGTTGGCGAGTTGGCCGGTGTCGATCTTTCGGAGGGGGCTCGCGTGCTGAGACGGTCTTCTCGAGCGCCGGACCGCGAGGTGCCGGACGGTGGAAGAGGCCGGATCCGCGGGAAGGACAGCAATGGCGGAATTCGAGATCCGGAGCGCGAGCGCCCGGGAGATCGGGCTCATGCGGGACTGGGCCGACGAGGAAGGGTGGAACCCGGGCGACTCCGACCGCTGGGCCTTCGCCGTGGCCGATCCGGAGGGCTTCTTGATCGGCCGTCTGGACGGCGAGCCGGTCGGCTGCATCTCGGCCGTGCGCTACGGCACCGGTTTCGGGTTCATCGGCTTCTACATCACCCGCCCCGCGGTGCGCGGCCGGGGCTACGGGATGCGGCTGTGGCAGGCGGGCATGGACCGTCTTCAGGGCCGCACCGTCGGGCTCGACGGCGTGGTGGACCAGCAGGAGAACTACCGCAGGTCGGGGTTCGTCCGTGCGTGGAACAACGTCCGGTTCGAGGGGGTGCCGGCAGCGGGCGGCGGGGCAGGGGCACTGCCGGAGGGGGTCTCGCTCGTCGACGGCCGTTCCCTGTCGTTCGGGCGGCTGGCGGCCTACGACCGGAGGTTCTTCCCGCAGGCCCGTCACGCCTTCCTCGCGGCCTGGGTCGGCCTGCCCGGCCGCAGGGCGGTGGCCGCTGTGCGCGACGGCGAGATGCGCGGGTTCGGTGTCGTGCGCCCGTGCAGCGGCGCCTCACGTATCGGGCCTCTGTACGCGGCCGACAAGCAGGTCGCGGCGGCGCTGGTGCACGCTCTCGCGGCGGAGGGGCAGGGGGCGGCGGTGGCGGTCGACGTCCCCGACTGCAACGGGCTGGCCATGGAACTGGTGGCCGAGCTCGGCCTCTCCCCCACGTTCGAGGCGGCCAGGATGTACAGCGGGCCGGTGCCCGAGGTCGACCGGGCGGGTCTGTTCGGGGTCACCAGCCTGGAGCTCGGCTGAACCTCCGTGTCGTGCACGGCGGGTGGGCGGGGGCCTCAGGGCCGGTGGGGGCGCGGGCCCTCGTACTCGCGGTCGTCGACGGGCGCGTCGGGCAGTTCCCGGTCCAGCGCCTCGCGGTAGCGGACGCAGCCGCGCAGGAAGCGCGGCCAGGGCGGCACCGCGACGTCGGGCTCGAGGGGTTCGGGCAGCAGGGACCACAGTTGGGGGTGGTGCCAGCACAGGTCGTGTCCGGAGCTGTCCCTGTGCACGCGGATGGCGGTGCGCAGTCTGCGCACTTCGGCGGCCAGTTCGTCGCGGCTCAGGCCGTCCAGGTCGTCGTCGAGAGGGTCGTGCGGGTCCATGGGCGCACCTTAGGGGCGCTCGGGCACCGGTCGCGGGGACGGGCCGCGGCGGGTCGGGGCTCTCACCCGGTCGGCGCGGGCGGGGCCAGACGGAGGGTGTAGGTGAGGCCGGGGAGGCCGCTGAGGAGGGTGGTGCCGGTCTCGGTGAATCCGATGCGGGCCAGGACGGCTTGGGAGGCGGCGTTGTCGAGGGTGGTGGCCGCGCGCAGGGTGGTCAGGCCGTACTGGGCGGCGGCGAGCGTGCACAGCCGGCGGACGGCACTGGTGGCCAGGCCCTGGCCGGCGGCCTTCTCTGCGATGCGGTAGCCGAGTTCGGCGCTGTGGTCGGCCACGTCGACGAGGTTGACGCGGCCCAGTATGGCGCCGGTGTCGTCGACGACGAGGTGGAAGTGGCAGATACCGGCGGCCTGTTCGGCGAGCAGGTCGCGGTGGCGTGCGTCGAAGTGGGTGAAGTAGTCGTCGCCGCGGTCGGGGACGTGTGCGGCGAAGTAGGCGCGGTTGTCCCGCTCGAAGGCCAGGAGTGCGGGGGCGTGGTCGGGGCGCAGGCGTTGGAGCTGGGGCATGGGGGAACGTTACGCCCTGCGGGTGGGGTGGGGGCGGCCGGATGCGGGCCCGGCCGCCCGGGTCGGTGCGCGGTGGCCGGCGGCCGGTCACGGGGTGCGGGTGATCCATCGCTGGAGCGCGGCGTGGGTGGTGTCGTCGAGGGCGCACAGGGCTTCGATGGCGGCGAGGTCGCCGGGCAGGGGTGCGATGCCCGCGGTGGTCAGGGCGGCGTGCAGGTCCAGGCGGCGCCGGTCGCAGGGTTCCAGCGGCAGGGGCACGCGCTGCTCGGGGGCGGGTGCGGCCAGGAGGTAGTCGCCGGGTTCGAAGGTGCCGTGGTCGCAGGCCGGCGCCGGGTCGTCGAGGGCGCCGGGGAAGCGGTAGGGGTCGGCGATCGACGGCGTGCCGGGTGCGGTCATGGTGGAAACGTGCCAACCGGTCATGGGTGCCTCCTCAGTTGTCGGGCAACTGGTGACGAGGACTGCTGCCGGGCCCGGGGCAGTTGCAGTACGGGCGGTTTGCCACCCGAATGTCCCCTATGGCATTTCTTCACTCTTCACATGTGGGATGAACGCGCGGGGGCGGAGCGGAAGTCCGGGGGCGCTGTCCGCGGCCGGGGCGGGCCCGGGCCGCGGACAGCGGCGCAGGCACTGCGGGTCAGGGCGTCCAGACGCCGGTGGTGGCGGTT
>NZ_JBEXRZ010000203.1:0-13656 GCF_040613325.1 Streptomyces sp. NPDC006283
CTTCTCGGTGGTGTGGCACTGGACGAGCAGCCGCTCGCCGCGGCCCGTGGCGCCGTCCTCGTCCAGGACAAGGACCCCGTCCTGCTGTCGGGGACTCTCGCGGAGCTGCTGGAAGTGCCGGCGTCCGGCGCGGTGGCGGCGGACCGGGCCCTGGCGGCGGCGGAGTGCGGCGACGTGCTCGACGCGCTCGCGCAGGCTTCCCTGGACAACGACCCGATGGCAGCACCCGTCACCGAGCGCGGCCGCTCCCTGTCGGGCGGCCAGCGGCAGCGCCTCGCGCTGGCGCGTTCGCTGGTCACCGACCCTGAGGTGCTGGTGCTCGACGAGCCGACGTCTGCCGTCGACTCGCACACGGAGGCCCGGATCGCCGAAGGCGTACGGAAGTTGCGCGCGGGACGCACGACGGTCCTGTTCACTTCCTCGCCGCTGCTGCTCGACCGGGCCGACCACGTCGTCCTGGTCCACGAGGGCGAGGTCGTGGCCCAGGGCGTGCACCGCGAACTCCTGCACACCGAGCCCCGGTACCGAGCGGTCGTGACCCGGGAGACCGAGGCGGAGCAGCGTCTCGTGGGCGCCCAACGCGGCCATGCGGGCGTGGGATTCGACCAGCCGACGGCCGACAGCGACGACATCGAGGAGACAGCATGATCGGCCTGGCGCCACCGGAGTACGACCCGGCGGCTCTGCGCACGGCGACCACCCTGCCGGTGGGGTCGCCGGCCACCGTCCGGGCGTATGTGAGCGAGCTGCTGCGGCGCCACCGCCGGGCGTTCACGGTCCTCGTCGCCGTCAACACGGTCGCGGTCGTCGCCTCGATGACGGGCCCGTGGCTCCTCGGCTCCCTCGTGGAGAAGGCGGCGGACGGGGCGCGTGATCTCCATCTGGAGCGCACCGCCGCCCTGTTCGCGGTTGCGCTCGTGGTCCAGGCGTTCTTCGTCCGTCTGGTGCGGCTGCGCGGGGCGATGCTCGGCGAGCGGATGCTGGCGGATCTGCGGGAGGACTTCCTCGTGCGTTCCGTGGGGCTGCCCCCGGGCGTGCTCGAGCGGGCCGGGACAGGAGACCTCCTCTCCCGTATCACCACGGACATCGACCGGCTGGCGAACGCGATGCGCGAGGCCGTGCCGCAGCTGACGATCGGCGTCTTCTGGATCGTGCTGCTGCTCGGCGGGCTCACGGTGACCGCGCCGCCGCTCGCACCCGCGGTGCTGGTGGCGGTGCCGGTGCTGGTCGTCGGCTGCCGCTGGTACTTCAAGCGCGCGCCTTCCGCGTACCGTTCGGAGGCAGCGGGATACGCGGCCGTGGCCGCGGTGCTCGCCGAGACCGTCGATGCGGGACGCACGGTCGAGTCGCACCGGCTCGGGGCGCGCCGCGTGGCGCTCTCCGACCGGCGGATCAAGGAATGGACGTCCTGGGAGCGGTACACGCTCTATCTGCGGTCGGTCCTCTTTCCGGTCATCAACATCACCCATGCGACCGTGCTCGCCTCGGTGCTGATGATCGGCGGCGTGTTCGTGCTGCAGGGCTGGATCGGTGTCGGGCAGCTGACCACGGGTGCGCTGATCGCGCAGATGATGGTCGACCCGGTGAACCTGATTCTGCGCTGGTACGACGAGCTCCAGGTGGCGCACGTGTCGCTGGCGCGGCTGGTCGGCGTGCGGGAGATCGAACCGGCGGCGGGCGACGGGCGCCTGCGCCCCGACGGTCGTGACGTCCGCGCCGACCAGGTGCACTTCGGGTACCGCGAGGGCGTCGACGTCCTGCACCGCGTGTCCATGGACGTGCCGCCGGGCACCCGGCTGGCTCTCGTCGGCCCGTCCGGGGCGGGCAAGTCGACGCTCGGCCGGCTGCTCGCGGGCATCTACGCCCCGCGCACCGGGCACGTCACCCTCGGCGCGGCCGAGCTGTCCCGGATGCCGGCGGAGCGGGTGCGGGAGCATGTCGCGCTCGTCAACCAGGAGCACCACGTCTTCGTGGGCGCGCTCCGCGACAATCTGCTGCTGGCTCGTTCCTCCGCGCAGGACGCCGAGCTGTGGGCCGCACTCGGTGCGGTCGACGCCGACGGGTGGGCGCGCGCGCTGGACGACGGACTGGACACGGAGGTCGGGTCGGGAGGACTTTCCCTGACCCCCGCCCAGGCCCAGCAGATCGCCCTCGCCCGCCTGGTCCTCGCGGACCCGCACACCCTGGTCCTGGACGAGGCGACCTCGCTGCTGGACCCGCGGGCGGCCCGCCACCTGGAGCGCTCGCTCTCACGGGTCCTTCAGGGCCGTACGGTCGTGGCCATCGCGCACCGGCTGCACACGGCGCACGACGCGGACGTGATCGCGGTGGTCGAGGACGGCCGCATCAGTGAGCTGGGCAGCCATGACGAGCTGGTCGCGGCGCAGGGGGCGTACGCGGCGCTGTGGCGCTCCTGGCACGGCTAGGGTCTTTCGTTTGGATCAGGCCGGATCAGCGTTGGGGTCCCGAGAGGCCCTGGTGCGGCGGGGTCTGGCGGGGCGGCCGTCAGATGAAGTTCAGCGCCGCCGCCCCGCCCACGCCCCCGAGCAGCATGAACGCCGGCATCAGGACCTTCAGCTCCACCCAGCTGCCCGCGCGGAAGCGCAGCGGTTTCGGCGGGCCCACCGGGTACCAGCGCTTGTTGCCGACCGGGATGGGCCACAGGATCGGGCACCCCGAGACCGTCAGGGCGTCGCCGATGTCGTGGACGAGGGCTCCGAGGACGATGGGGAGGCCCAGCCACAGGTACTCCTGGCCGGGCGCGGTGAACAGCCAGTCCGAACCATTGCCCGGCTTGTCGAGGACGCCGGCCAGGATCCACGCGGTGGTGGCGCCGAGCAGCCACACCAGGACGTCGCTCGAGACCCGTGCGGCTCGCCACAGCAGGCCCTCCACCGCGAGCACCATGTGGACGAACAGGAGGGCGAGGACCGCCCACCGTCCGCCGAGGGCCGCCAGGGCGGACGCACCCCCGCCGATCAGCACCGCCCACAGCCAGGTGTGCGTGAGGGTGCGGTGGCCCCCGGTCCTGCGCTTGTCGCCCGGTTTCCTGGTCGCCTTGTAGACGGCGTACGAGAGCTTGTCGACGATCTCGCACAGTCCGCGTGAGATCGGGCCGAAGGCCCGCGAGATGGTCGCCGCCTTGTGGTCCAGATCCGGTGCGAGCGCCGCTCCCGCGCAGATCAGTGCTCCCACGACGAGGACGGGCCAGGGCATCGGATGGCCGGCGGCAGCCGTCGCCGCGCCCACCCCCAGCCAGGCAGCCGCCCCGGACAGAGAGTGCGCAGGTCCCATCATGTGCGTTCCCGCCCCATTGTTCTTGTCCCGAACCCCAGTTGACAGGTCAGCGTACCTTTCGCGATCTTGCCCCTCGGCGGCCGGTTCCCGTCCCGGGGGCCGCGCCAGGCAAGATGGGGGCGTGACCCTTATCGATCAGCTGCCGCCAGACGCCGACCCCGATGCCCTCTTCGAGGCCTTCTCCTCGTGGGCGGAGGGCCAGGGCATCACGCTCTATCCGGCTCAGGAGGAAGCCCTGATCGAGGTGGTCTCGGGGGCGAACGTGATCCTTTCCACACCCACCGGCTCCGGGAAGAGCCTGGTCGCGGCGGGTGCGCACTTCACGGCGCTGGCGAATGACCAGGTCACCTTCTACACGGCGCCGATCAAGGCTCTCGTCTCCGAGAAGTTCTTCGACCTCTGCAAGCTGTTCGGCACGGAGAACGTCGGCATGCTGACCGGCGACGCGTCGGTGAACGCGGACGCCCCGGTCATCTGCTGCACGGCGGAGGTGCTGGCCTCGATCGCGCTGCGTGACGGCAAGGACGCCGACATCGGCCAGGTCGTGATGGACGAGTTCCACTTCTACGCGGAGCCCGACCGCGGCTGGGCCTGGCAGATCCCGCTGCTCGAACTGCCACAGGCACAGTTCATCCTGATGTCGGCGACGCTCGGCGACGTGTCGATGTTCGAGAAGGACCTGACGCGCCGCACCGGCCGCCCCACCTCCGTGGTCCGGTCGGCGACCCGGCCGGTTCCGCTGTCGTACGAGTACCGGCTGACGCCGATCACGGAGACGCTGACGGAGCTCCTGGAGACCAAGCAGGCGCCCGTCTACATCGTGCACTTCACCCAGGCGCAGGCCGTGGAGCGGGCGCAGTCGCTGATGAGCATCAACATGTGCTCGCGCGAGGAGAAGGACAAGATCGCCGAGCTGATCGGCAACTTCCGCTTCACCACCAAGTTCGGCCAGAACCTGTCCCGCTTCGTGCGGCACGGCATCGGCGTGCACCACGCCGGCATGCTGCCCAAGTACCGGCGGCTGGTGGAGAAGCTGGCCCAGGCCGGTCTGCTGAAGGTCATCTGTGGCACCGACACGCTCGGCGTCGGCGTGAACGTGCCCATCCGCACGGTGCTGTTCACCGCGCTCACCAAGTACGACGGCAACCGGGTGCGGACGCTGCGGGCGCGGGAGTTCCACCAGATCGCGGGGCGTGCCGGCCGGGCCGGTTTCGACACCGCCGGCTTTGTCGTCGCGCAGGCGCCCGAGCATGTCATCGAGAACGAGAAAGCGCTCGCGAAGGCCGGTGACGACCCCAAGAAGCGCCGCAAGGTGGTCAGGAAGAAGGCCCCCGAGGGCTTCGTCGCCTGGTCGGACAGCACGTTCGAAAAGCTGATCGCCTCCGAGCCGGAGCCACTGACCTCCCGCTTCCGGGTCACCAACATCATGCTGCTCTCGGTGATCGCCAGGCCGGGCAACGCCTTCGAGGCGATGCGCCGGCTGCTCGAGGACAACCACGAGCCGCGCAAGGCGCAGCTGCGCCACATCCGCCGGGCCATCGCCATCTACCGCTCACTGCTGGACGGCGGAGTGGTGGAGCAACTGGAGAAGCCCGACGCGGAGGGTCGCACCATCCGGCTCACCGTCGATCTCCAGCAGGACTTCGCGCTGAACCAGCCGCTGTCGACATTCGCCCTCGCGGCCTTCGACCTGCTGGACCCGGAGTCCCCCTCGTACGCCCTGGACATGGTCTCCGTCGTCGAGTCGACGCTGGACGATCCGCGGCAGATCCTCGCCGCCATGCAGAACAAGGCGCGCGGCGAGGCGGTCGGCAAAATGAAGGCCGACGGCGTCGAGTACGAGGAGCGCATGGAGCGCCTCCAGGACATCTCGTACCCGAAGCCGCTCGAAGAGCTGCTGTGGCACGCGTACAACGTCTACAAGAAGTCGCACCCCTGGGTCGCCGACCATCCGGTCTCGCCGAAGTCCGTCATCCGCGACATGTACGAACGGGCCCTCACTTTCACGGAGTTCACCTCCTGGTACGAGCTCGCCCGCACCGAGGGCATCGTGCTGCGCTATCTGGCGAGCGCGTACAAGGCGCTCGACCACACCATCCCGGACGATCTGAAGACCGAGGACCTGGAGGATCTGATCGCCTGGCTGGGCGAGATGGTGCGCCAGGTCGACTCCAGTCTCCTGGACGAGTGGGAGCAGCTGGCCAATCCGGAGGTGGAGACGGCCGAGGAGGCCCAGGAGAAGGCCGACCAGGTCAAGCCGGTCACGGCGAACGCCCGCGCCTTCCGCGTCCTGGTCCGCAACGCCATGTTCCGCCGTGTGGAGCTGGCGGCCCTCGACCACGTCGCCGAGCTCGGCGCGCTGGACGCGGAGTCCGGCTGGGACGAGGACGCGTGGGGCGAGGCGATGGACGCGTATTGGGACGAGTACGACGACCTGGGCACCGGCCCCGACGCCCGCGGGCCGAAGCTCCTCGCCATCGAGGAGGACCCGGCGCACGGTCTGTGGCGTGTGCGGCAGACGTTCGCCGATCCGAACGGCGACCATGACTGGGGTATCAGCGCGGAGGTCGACCTCGCGGCCTCCGACGAGGCGGGCCTGGCGGTCGTGCGCGTCACGTCCGTCGGTCAGCTCTGACAGGGGAGAGAGATTCCGATGACGAATCCGGCCGAGCGTCTGGTCGATCTGCTCGACCTGGAGCAGATCGAGGTCAACATCTTCCGCGGGCTCAGTCCGAACGAGTCGTTGCAGCGTGTCTTCGGCGGCCAGGTGGCCGGCCAGGCCCTGGTCGCCGCGGGGCGGACCACCGACGGCGAGCGTCCCGTCCACTCGCTGCACGCGTATTTCCTGCGGCCCGGACACCCCGGGGTGCCGATCGTGTACCAGGTCGAACGGGTCAGGGACGGCCGGTCGTTCACGACCCGCCGGGTCACCGCCGTGCAGGAGGGCCGGACGATCTTCAATCTGACGGCGTCCTTCCACCGTCCCGAGCCCGGCAGCATCGAGCACCAGTTGCCGCCGCGGCTGGACTTCCCGGACCCCGAGTCGCTGCCGACGGTCGCGACCGAGATCCGCGAGCACCTCGGCGCGATGCCCGAGGCGTTGGAGCGCATGGCGCGCCGTCAGCCGTTCGACATCCGCTACGTCGACCGGCTGCGCTGGACGGCCGACGAGATCAAGGACGCGGACCCGCGCAGCGCGGTGTGGATGCGCGCGGTGGGCCCGCTGGGCGACGACCCGCTGGTGCACACGTGCGCGCTGACGTACGCGAGCGACATGACGCTGCTGGACGCGGTGCGCATCCCCGTCGAGCCGCTGTGGGGGCCCCGGGGCTTCGACATGGCTTCGCTTGACCACGCGATGTGGTTCCACCGCCCGTTCCGGGCCGACGAGTGGTTCCTGTACGACCAGGAGTCGCCGATCTCGACCGGCGGCCGGGGGCTCGCCCGCGGGCGGATCTACGACCATGACGGAAGGCTGCTGGTGTCCGTGGTGCAGGAGGGACTGTTCCGCCCCATCGCGGGCGAGTGAAGCGTCCACGGCCCGGTGCTGCATGCTTGTCGCACCGAGCACGCCGCAGGAAGACCGGCGGACGACCGACCAACTGAACCAACTGACCAACACAGGCACGAAGGAGTCCCTGATGTCCCTCTACGACATCCCGCTGCGCACGCTGACCGGCGAGGAGACCTCGCTCGCCCATCACCGCGGCAAGGCGGTGCTCGTGGTGAACGTGGCTTCCAAGTGCGGGCTGACGCCGCAGTACGCGGGCCTGGAGCGGCTGCAGAAGGAGTACGGCGAGCGGGGCTTCACCGTGCTGGGCGTGCCCTGCAACCAGTTCGCCGGGCAGGAGCCGGGCACTGCCGAGGAGATCGGGACCTTCTGCTCCGCGACGTACGGGGTGACCTTCCCGCTCCTGGAGAAGACGGACGTGAACGGCGCGGACCGGCACCCGCTGTACGCCGAGCTGACGAAGGTCGCGGACGCCGAGGGCGAGGCGGGCGACGTCCAGTGGAACTTCGAGAAGTTCCTGATCTCGCCCCAGGGTGAGGTCACCCGCTTCCGTCCCCGCACCGAGCCGGAGTCCCCCGAGGTCCTGGCGGCGATCGAGGCGCGGCTGCCCGCCTGAGCACACGTGCCTTGAGCGACCCGCCTCGCGCACGCACGCTGTGAGCACACGCGGAAGGCTCCGGTCCCCTGCGGGACCGGAGCCTTCGTGCTCTCCTGGCGTGTCAGCGGATCGGCATGCCCGACAGGGTCCGGGCGATCACCAGACGCTGGATCTCGCTGGTGCCCTCGAAGATCGTGTAGATCGCGGCGTCGCGGTGCATGCGCTCCACCGGGTACTCGCGGGTGAAGCCGTTGCCGCCGAGGATCTGGATGGCCTGGGCGGTGACCTTCTTCGCGGTCTCGCTGGCGAACAGCTTGGACATGGAGCCCTCGGCGGAGGTGAACGGCTTGCCGGCGGTCGCCATCCACGAGGCGCGCCACACCAGGAGACGCGCCGCGTCGATCTGGGTGCGCATGTCGGCGAGCTGGAAGGCGACGCCCTGGTTGTCGATGATCGGGCGGCCGAACTGCTCACGGGTCTTCGCGTAGTCGAGCGCGACCTCGTACGCGGCGCGGGCGGTGCCGACCGCCATCGCGCCGACGGCGGGGCGGGAGGCCTCGAAGGTGGCCATCGCCGCGTTCTTCACCCTCTCGCCGCCACCGGCCTTCGCCCGCTCGTGGGCCCTCGCCAGGCGCTCGTCCAGCTTCTCCTTGCCGCCGAGGAGGCAGCTGCCGGGAATCCGGACGTCCTCGAGGACGACCTCGGCGGTGTGCGAGGCGCGGATGCCGTGCTTCTTGAACTTCTGCCCCTGGGACAGCCCGGGGGTGTTCGGCGGAACGATGAACGAGGCGTGGCCCTTTGAGCCGAGCTCGGGGTCGACGAGCGCGACGACGACGTGGACGTTCGCTATGCCGCCGTTGGTCGCCCAGGTCTTGGTGCCGTTGAGGACCCACTCGTCCTTCGCCTCGTCGTACACGGCGCGTGTGCGCATGGACGCCACGTCGGAGCCGGCGTCGGGCTCGGAGGAGCAGAAGGCGGCGACCTTGACATCGTTGGCATCGCCGTACATCTGGGGGATCCAGGTACCGATCTGTTCCTCGGTGCCGTTGGCGATGACGCCGACGGCGGCGAGTCCGGTGCCGACGATCGACAGCGCGATGCCCGCATCGCCCCAGAACAGCTCCTCCATCGTCATGGGGATGCCGAGACCGGTGGGGTCGAAGAACTGTTGGGCGTAGAAGTCGAGGGAGTAGATTCCGATCTTGGCGGCCTCCTGGATGACTGGCCAGGGGGTCTCCTCACGCTCGTCCCACTCGGCGGCGGCCGGACGCATCACATCCCTGGCGAATCCGTTCAGCCAGTCACGGACCTGCTTCTGGTCGTCGTTGAGATCGAGCGTGAACTCGGCCATGTCCCCTCCAGTACTGCGGCGATGGCGTGCATGTTACCTGCGGTAACCGAAGTGTGTTACCGACTGGTAGCACCTGTCAACCAGCCATGGCCCGATCATGTGTGCGGACTGGCAGGGTGTTACTTTGCGCAGGCGTCACGCAATCGTCCGGGCGGGGAGAATCACATGGAGACCACACAACAGCAGCGGTCGGCGGACCAGCGCCGTCGGGAGCTCCTCGAGGCCGCCGACCGGGTCGTGCTCCGGGACGGCCCCCACGCCTCCATGAACGCCATCGCCGCGGAGGCCGGGATCACCAAGCCGATCCTCTACCGGCACTTCGGAGACAAGAGCGGGCTCTACCGGGCGCTCGCCAAGCGCCACACCGACGCGCTGCTCAGGGCCCTGCAGGTGGCGGTGGACGCGGACGTCGACCGCCGCCAGCGGGTGGCGGGCACGCTCGACACGTATCTCGCCGCGATCGAGGCGCGTCCCCAGGTGTACCGGTTCCTCATGCACCCGGCGGAGGAGAGCCAGCCCTCGGAGGCCGGCTTCGACGTCGGACGCCACTCGGCGCCGCTGCTGCGCCGCCTCGGCGAGGAACTCGGCAAGGTGATCGCCGACCGCGTCGACCTCGGCCCCGGCGGCGAGATGGTGGCCCGGGTGTGGGGTCACGGCATCGTCGGCATGATGCATGCGGCCGGGGACTGGTGGCTGGGCGAACGGCAGTGTTCGCGAGCGGAGTTGGTGACGAGCCTGACGGACCTGCTGTGCGGCCGCCTCTTCCAGGTCGAGGACAGAGCGGACGGACCGGGCTTCTAGGGTCTTTCGTTCGGATCAGGCCGGATCCGTGTGGGCCCCACGCCCGCAGGGGGCCTCGCCGCCGTGCGGGCGCGGCCGGCCGGACACCGCGCGGACGCGGTACACGACCGGGGGGCCTGCCCCCGTCGGGAACGGGCCGGCAGGCAGCCGGCGCCCCGCCCGCTCACTGCAGCCGCGCCACCCGTTCCGGCGTCGCCCACGACGCCTTGCGCGCCGCGCGCGCCAGGCGGGAGCGGCGTCGCCGGCGCGTGAGGCGGTCTGCGTATATCGCTCCTTCCAGGTGGTCGCACTCGTGCTGCAGGCAGCGCGCGAAGAACCCGGAGCCCTCCACCCGTACCGGCTCGCCGTCCTTCGTCACGCCCTCCACCACCGCACGGTCGAAGCGTTCCGTGCCGGCCTCCAGGCCCGGCAGCGACAGACAGCCCTCCGGGCCGCGGACGACCACGCCGTCCGCCGCCACCAGACGGGGGTTGACGATGTGTCCGAGGTGGCGGACGTCCTCGTCGTCGGGACAGTCGTAGACGAACACCCGCAAACCCACCCCGACCTGGTTGGCCGCGAGGCCGACGCCCTGGGCCGCGTACATCGTCGCGAACAGGTCCTCGACGAGCTCCGCGAGGGCGGTGCCGAAGTCGGTGACGGTCTCGCACGGGGCGTGCAGCGCCGGATCCGCGAGCAGGCTCATCGGCCTCACGCGTCCGGAACTGCCGGGGATCGGCCGGTTTCGCATGGCGTCCAGCGTACGTTCCCCGTACGTTCGCGCGTGACCTCCACGTTTTCCGACGGTGCCGCGGTGCGGGCGGCCGACCGGAGCTGGATAGGCTGAGTCCGGACCGATGCAAGGAGGACCAAGGACGATGTCAGGCAACTCGGAGCCCCTGACGCCGCGAGCCAAGCTGGCCGTGACGGCGGGCAAGGCCGCAGCAGCGGTGTCCCGCGCCGCCGGACGCGGCAGCGGATCGGTGATCGGCGGCCGGGTGGCGCTCAAGCTCGACCCCGACCTGCTGGGGAGGCTGGCGCAGCACCTGGACGTGGTCCTCGTTTCTGCGACCAACGGCAAGACCACCACGACCCGGCTGATCGCGGAGGCACTGCGCGCCAGCGGCCCGGTGGTGTCGAACGCACTCGGCGCCAACATGCCGGCGGGCATCACGTCGGCACTGGCCGGCGGCTCCGACGCCCGGTTCGGTGTGATCGAGGTGGACGAGAAATACCTCGCCGGCGTGGCCCGGGATGTGACGCCCAAGGCCATCGCACTGCTCAACCTCTCCCGTGACCAGCTGGACCGCGCGGCGGAGACGCGGATGCTGGCCGAGAAGTGGCGTGAGGGTCTTTCCGGTTCGAAGGCGATGGTCATCGCCAACGCCGACGACCCGCTGGTGGTGTGGGCGGCTTCCTCCTCCCCGAATGTGGTGTGGGTGGCGGCCGGCCAGGAGTGGAAGGACGACGCCTGGTCCTGCCCGTCCTGCGGTGGTGTGATGCAGCGCCCCGGTGACGACTGGTTCTGCGGCGAGTGCGGTTTCCGCCGCCCCGCCCCGAGCTGGGTGCTCAGCGGCGACCATGTCATCGACCCGCACGGCTCGGCCTGGCCGATCCACCTCCAGCTGCCCGGCCGTGCCAACAAGGCCAACGCCGCCACCTCCGCCGCGGTCGCCGCCTGCTTCGGTGTCCCGCCGCAGGTGGCGCTGGAGCGCATGTACCAGGTGCAGGCCGTGGCCGGCCGGTACGACGTCGTGTCCTTCCTCAACCGCGATGTGCGGCTGCTGCTGGCCAAGAACCCGGCCGGATGGCTGGAGACGTTCTCCCTGATCGACCCGCCGCCGACGCCGGTGATCCTCTCCGTCAACGCCCGCGGCGCGGACGGCACGGACACCTCCTGGCTGTGGGACGTCGACTACACGCGGCTCGCCGGGCACCCCATCTTCGTGATCGGCGACCGCCGGCTGGACCTCGCGGTCCGGCTGGAAGTCGCCGGTCTGGACTTCCGGGTGTGCGAGTCGGTCGACGAGGCGGTGCAGTCGGCGCCGCCCGGCCGGATCGAGCTGATCGCCAACTACACCGCCTTCCAGGACGTTCGCCGCCGCGTCGGCAACTGATCCACGGCCGGAAGACAAGGACTTGAGGACTACGAGCATGAGTGACAGCAGTCTGCGTCTGGTCTGGGTGTACCCGGACCTGCTGAGCACCTACGGCGACCAGGGCAACGCCCTTGTCGTGGAGCGGCGGGCCCGGCAGCGCGGCCTGGACGTGATGCGCATCGACGTGCGCAGCGACCAGCCGGTGCCGACCTCCGGCGACATCTATCTGATCGGCGGCGGCGAGGACCGCCCGCAGCGGCTCGCGGCCGAGCGGCTGCGCCGCGACGGCGGGCTGAGCCGGGCGGCGTCGAACGGCGCCATCATCTTCTCGGTCTGCGCCGGCTACCAGATCCTCGGCCACGAGTTCATCAACGACCTCGGTGAGCGCGAGCCCGGCCTCGGTCTCATCGACGTGGTCTCCACGCGCGGCGAGGGCGCCCGCTGTGTCGGTGACGTACTGGCGGACATCGACCCGCAGTTGGGGCTGCCCCAGCTGACGGGCTTCGAGAACCACCAGGGCATCACACACCTCGGTCCGACGGCGCGCCCGTTCGCCCGTACCGTCTTCGGCCGGGGCAACGGCACCGGCGACGGTACGGAGGGCGCGTACAACGACACCGTTTTCGGTACCTACATGCACGGCCCCGTCATGGCCCGCAATCCGCAGATCGCCGATCTGCTGCTGAAGCTGGCGCTCGACGTGAACGCGCTGCCGCCGACCGACGACCGGTGGTACGAGGCACTGCGCGCCGAGCGGATCGCGGCCGCGACACAGCCCGCCTGATGGGCCCTTCGCTCAGCTGAGCGGAGCCGGGTGGGCGCGGTCCCACCAGTCGGACGCCCGTTTCTGACCCGCCACCCGACGCCGGTAGGGTGGCGGGGATCCAACCGGACGACGTGGTCCGGGAGTCCGCCCACGTTGTAAAGGTATTCGCGCTATGCGCATTGGTGTGCTCACCTCCGGCGGCGACTGCCCCGGACTGAACGCCGTCATCCGTTCCGTCGTACACCGTGCCGTCGTCGATCACGGCGACGAGGTCATCGGATTCCACGACGGCTGGAAGGGCCTCCTGGAGTGCGACTACCGCAAGCTGGATCTGGACGCGGTGGGTGGCATCCTGGCCCGTGGCGGCACGATCCTCGGCTCCTCCCGGGTCCAGCCGGCGCATCTGCGCGACGGTGTGGAACGCGCCAAGGGGCATGTGGCCGACCTGGGTCTGGACGCCATCATCCCGATCGGCGGCGAGGGGACCCTCAAGGCGGCCAATCTGCTGTCCGAGGCCGGTCTCCCCATCGTCGGTGTGCCCAAGACGATCGACAACGACATCGCGTCGACCGACGTCACCTTCGGCTTCGACACCGCCGTCGGTGTGGCCACCGAGGCGCTGGACCGTCTGAAGACCACCGCCGAGTCCCACCAGCGCGTCCTGATCGTCGAGGTCATGGGCCGGCACACCGGCTGGATCGCGCTGCACTCGGGCATGGCCGCCGGCGCGCACGCCATCGTGGTGCCGGAACGGCCCTTCGACATCGAGGAGCTGACCCGTCGGGTCGGCGCCCGGTTCGAGGCGGGCAAGCGGTTCGCGATCGTGGTCGTCGCCGAGGGCGCGAAGCCCCGTGAGGGCTCGATGCAGTGGGACGAGGGCGGCAAGGACATCTACGGCCACGAGCGCTTCGCGGGCGTGGCGCGTCAGCTCTCCGTCGAGCTGGAGCAGCGGCTCGGCAAGGAGGCGCGTCCGGTGATCCTCGGCCACGTCCAGCGCGGCGGAACGCCCACCGCCTACGACCGTGTCCTCGCCACGCGTTTCGGCTGGCACGCGGTGGAGGCCGCGCACCGCGGCGAGTTCGGCATGCTGACGGCGCTGCGCGGCACGGACATCACGATGGTGCCGCTCGCCGAGGCGACGCAGACGCTGAAGACCGTTCCCGAGGACCGTTACGACGAGGCCGAGACGGTCCTCTGATCCGACCCGCGGATCCATCCGGATCCCTACGAACCGCCCCCGGTCGCAGCAGCGAC
>NZ_JBEXRZ010000204.1:0-13573 GCF_040613325.1 Streptomyces sp. NPDC006283
GAACCCCGGACCCGCTGATTAAGAGTCAGCTGCTCTAACCAACTGAGCTAGCGGCGCATCTTTTGTCTGCCGCTCGGCGGCCGACACGTAAATAGTACCTGGCCCGAAGGGGTGCTGCGGACCAGGTACTGAGAGCCTCGGGGCGGACCGCGGGCAGTCCCTAGATGGCCAGGGAGAGCACCACCGGAGCCGCCCTGCGGTTCAGGGTGTCGGCCGCCGACCGGAGCCGGTGCGCGTGCTCGACCGGGAGGGACAGCGCCAGGCAGCCCACCGCGGCGCCGGCCGTCAGCGGCACGGCCGCGCAGACCGTGCCCACCGCGTACTCCTGGAGATCCAGCACGGGGACCGTCGGCGGCTGGCTGTCCAGCTTGGAGAAGAGCAGTCGCTCGCTGGTGATCGTCCGCGAGGTGAGGCGGGCGATCTTGTGACGGGAGAGGTGGTCACGACGGCCGTTCACGTCGAGCTGGGTCAGCAGGCATTTGCCGACCGCGCTCGCGTGGGCCGCTGAGCGGAAGTCCACCCACTCGTTGACCTTCGGCGTGCGCGGACCGTCGGCGAACTGGGTGATCTTCACCTCGCCGTCGATGTAACGGCTGATGTAGACGGCGGCGCCCACCGAGTCACGGAGCTCGGTGAGGGTGTCCTGGAGTTTCGCCTCCAGTGCCTCCTGACGTGTCGCGCCCGAGCCGAGAAGGATCAGTGAGTCACCGATCACATAGGCTCCGTCGGAGACCTGCTCGACGTAGCCCTCGCGGCGCAGCATCGACAGCATGGGGGCGAGATGGCCGGTCGGCAGACCGGTCTCCCGTGCGATCTGGACGTCGGTGACACCGCCACCGTGCTTGGAGATCGTCTCGAGGACGCGCAAGACGTATTGCACCGAGTGGAACGGCGCGGTCGGCTCCGGCTTCAGCGCCACGGCTTTCCCCCTAGCAGGTTGTTACCGCAAGCTTCCGTACCACGATAGCGGTCAAGGGCCGTTTGAGGGGCGGCTGTTGGCGTAAATGATGCGGCGCCCCAGCGCCGTACGCTGGGGCGCATCACATTGGCATATGCCAGTGGCAGACCTGACCGGCGGAACGAGAGGTCAGAGCACCGCGCCGAGGAACTCGCGGGTACGTTCGTGCTCCGGATCCGAGAAGATTTTTTCCGGCGAGCCGGACTCGATCACCTTCCCGGCGTCGAACATCAGCACGTCGTCCGAGATGTCACGGGCGAAATTCATCTCGTGTGTCACACAGAGCATGGTGATGTCCGTGGTGCGCGCGATGTCCCGCAGCAGGTCGAGCACTCCGGCCACGAGCTCGGGGTCGAGTGCCGACGTCACCTCGTCCAGCAGCAGCACCTGGGGCCGCATCGCCAGCGCCCGGGCGATCGCCACCCGCTGCTGCTGGCCGCCGGACAGCTGTGTCGGCTTCGCGTCGCAGCGGTCGGCCAGACCCACCAGGTCGAGGAGCTCCTTGGCGCGGTGTTCCGCCTCGTCCTTGGAGAGGCCGAGCACCCGCACCGGCGCCTCCGTCAGGTTGCGCAGCACGGACATGTTGGGGAACAGGTTGAATTGCTGGAAGACCATGCCGATCTTCTTGCGCGCCTCGCGGCGCTCCTTCTCCGCGGCCGGAAACAGCCGGTTGCCGTTCACCTGGATCGAGCCCTCGTCGGGGCTCTCCAGCGTCATCAGCAACCGCAGGATCGTGGTCTTGCCGGAGCCGGACGGGCCGATCAGCGTGACGTGCTTGCCCGGGCGGACGGTGAAACAGAGGTCGTCGAGGACCGTGTTGTCGCCGAATCTCTTGGTGACGTTGTCGAACCGGATCAGCACGTCGTCGGCGTCGCGGGGGGTCGGGATCGTGAGGTCAGCGGACAAGGCGGCGCTCCAGGGCTCGTACGAGAAGAGAAGCCGGGTAGGCGATGAGGATGAAGGCGATGCCGATCAGGGTCAGCGGCTCGGTGTACTGGAACGTCGACGCACTCTCCAGCCGGGACTGCTGCAGCATCTCCAGCACGCCGATCGCGGCCAGCAGCGGAGTGTCCTTGAGCATCGCGATGACGTAGTTGCCGAGCGCCGGGGTGATCCGGCGGACCGCCTGCGGAAGGATCACCGCGATCCAGGTGCGGTGGGCGGGCAGGCTCAGCGCCGTGGCCGCCTCCCACTGGCCGGGCGGCACGGCGTCGATGCCGGCCCGGTAGACCTGCGCGGTGTACGTCGAGTAGTGCAGACCGATCGCGATCGTGCCGGTGGTCAGGGCGGAGAACTGGATGCCCCACTCCGGCAGCACGAAGTAGAGGAAGAACAGCTGCACCAGCAGCGGGGTCGTGCGGATGAACTCGGTCACGAGATTCACCGGCCAGCGGACGAACCGGGTCGGCGCCCTGAACGCCATCGCCCAGACGAGACCCAGCGTGAACGAGATCAGCGAGCCGAGCACCAGCACCTGCAGCGTGATCAGCACGCCGTCCCAGAAACGCGGCATGAAGTCCGCGATCGCGGACCAGTCCCAGGTCACTTGGAAGCACCCCCCGCCACGGCCGTACCGGCGAGCTTGTCCTCGGCGCGCTGGGCGACCATGCCGCGGAGCAGGCCCGGCTCCGGCTCGATGCCGATGTTTCGCTTCGCCTTCCGTTCCAGCGCCTTCATGGAACGCGTGAGGACGAACGCGAGCACGAAGTAGATGACCAGGCTGATGGTGTAGATCTGTGCGCTCTCCTGGGTGGCCAGCCGCACCAGGTAGGCGGCGAACGAGACGTCACCGACACCGAGCAGCGACACCAGCGCCGTGCCCTTGAGCAGTTCCACCAGCAGATTGCAGAACGACGGGATCATCTCGGGGACCGCCTGCGGCAGCAGGATCAGCCGCATCCGCTGCCAGGGCGTGAAGCTGAGCGCGACGCCCGCCTCGCGCTGGGAGACGGCCACCGAGTTCAGGGCGCCACGGACGATCTCGGCGCCGTACGCACCGTAGGACAGGCCGAGGGCGAGCACCGCGGCCCACATCGGCACGAGCTGCCAGCCCGCGAGCGGCGGGACCACGAAGAACAGCCAGAACATCAGGACCAGCGCCGAGGTGCCGCGGAAGATCTCGGTGTACAAGCCCGCGAGGAAGCGGACGGCAGGCGAGCGGTGGGTGCGGGCTATGCCGACCGCGAAGGCGACGAAGGCGGCCAGCGCCGCGCTGTAGACCAGTAGTTGAACGGTGATCCAGATACCGGGCAGCACCCAGTTCTGCCAGAGTCCGGCTGTCATCGGCACAGCTCCTCGGCAGTGAGGGTGGTCATCTCGTTCTTCGTGAAGCCGAACGGCTTCAGGATGCGGAAGAGCTCGCCGCTCTTCTTCATCTTGTGGATCTCGACGTTGAACGCGTCGCGCAGCTCGGTGTCGGTGGGGCGGAAGGCGAAGCCGCCGCCGTCGATCTGCCGCTCGCCGTCGACGACCGCCGCGAACGGCTCGGTCGCCTCGGCCTTCGAGCTCTTCTTCACCACCTCGCGGGTGGTCAGCGCGGTGCCCGCGAAGACGTCGACGCGCCCGGACTCGACGGCGTTCAGTCCGGCCACCTGGTCCTGCAGGATGACGATGTCCTTCTCCGGGATGCCGGCGGCGACCGCGTAACCGATCTCCGCGTAGCCCGTTCCGGTGGCGAATTTCGCCTTGGCCTTCACCACGTCCTCGTAGCTGCGCAGGTTCTTGGGGTTGCCCTTGCGCACGATGAACGAGTCGAGCATCTGGTACTCGGGGTCGGAGAAGATGACCTGCTCGCACCGTTCCTTGTTGATGTACATCCCGGCGGAGACGACATCGAACTGCTGGGAGTTGAGGCCTGGTATGAGGGACGCGAAGTCCGTCGCGACGGGCTGGATGCTGTCGATGCCGAGCCGTTTGAAGATGACCCGGGCCAGCTCGGGGGCCTCGCCCGTGAACTCGCCCTGGTCGTCGACGAAGCCGTACGGCACTTCGCCCGCGATTCCGAGCCGGACGGTTCCCTGCGTCTTCAACCGGGCAAGCGCATCACCGGAGGAGACGCGGCTGCAGCCTGCGGTGCCCCAGGCACCGAGCGCCCCGAGGGCCGCGGTGCCGAGCAGCAGACTGCGTCTGCTCATCGAACCTGCTTGTCTTGTACGAGCCATGGGCGCGCGGCTACCCGAGTCCCTGCGGGGTATGCGTATGAAATGGCCGACCGATACCTGACCGTTGCCCTGGACAAGCGCGGAGTGCGCTGCACCGCCCGGCTGCTGTCCGACAAAGCCCCTCTGACCTGCGACGCCGTGTGGGACGCGCTACCGCTGGCCGGAGATGTCTACCACGCGAAGTATGCGCGTAATGAGATCTATGCTCTGCTGCCGGCCTTCGCCGAGCAGGAGCCGCCGCTGGAGAACCCGACGGTGACCCCCATCCCGGGTGATCTGTGCTATTTCACCTTCACCGACGTGCAGTTGGGCACGGCGTCGTACGGCTACGAGGAGCGGGCCGCCCATCGCGGCCGCCCCACCGTCGTCGACCTCGCGCTCTTCTACGAACGCAACAACCTGCTGCTCAACGGCGACACCGGCTGGGTGCCCGGCATCGTCTGGGGCACCGTCGTCGAGGGCCTCGACGAGATGGCGGAGGCCTGCCAGGACCTGTGGCGCGCGGGCGCGGCGGGCGAGACCCTCAGTTTCCGGCGGGCATAGGCGCCGGACGCTCAGCTTCCTGCGGGCACGGCCGCGGGGATCCGGGCCGTGCCCGACTCGTAGAGGACGTGTGCGGCGCGCAGCACGAGGGCGTCCGCGTGCCGGGGGCCGACCAGCTGGACGCCGATCGGCAGACCGTCCTCGTCCACGCCGCACGGCACCGACGCCGCGGGCTGCTGCGTCAGGTTGAACGGGTAGGTGAAGGGCGTCCACCCCGTCCAGCGGTGGTGCCGGGAGCCTGCCGGGATTTCCGCGCCCGCCTCGAAGGCGGTGATCGGCAGCGTCGGCGTGACCAGCAGGTCGTACGAGGTGTGGAAGCGGCCCATCCGACGCCCCAGCGCCATCCGCGCGTCCACCGCGGCCAGATAGTCCAAGGCGCTGTAGTGCTCGCCGGCCGCGACGATCTCCCGCAGCCCCGGGTCCAGCAGCTCGCGCTGGTCCGCGCTCAGGTGCTGGACCAGCCGGGCCGCGCCGCTGAACCACAGGGTGTGGAAAGCTTCCACCGGGTCCGGCACGTCCGGATCGGACTCCTCGATGTAGGCGCCGGCGTCGGCGAGGGCGCCCACGGCCCGCCGTACCGCCGCGGCGACCGAGGACCGCACCGCCACCTGGCCGCCGAGCGACGGCGAGTAGGCGATCCGCAGGCCCTTGACTCCCTCGCCCAGGCCCGCGGCCACCTCCGTGGCCGGGCCCAGGTGCGACCAGTCCCGCCAGTCCTCGCCGCTCATCGCGTCGAGCATCAGCGCCGCGTCGGCCGCGTCCCGCGCCATCGGCCCGGCGTGCGCGAGCGTCCCGAACGGGCTGGACGGATACATCGGCACCCGCCCGTACGTCGGCTTCAGCCCGAAGATCCCGCAGAAGGAGGCCGGGATGCGCACCGAGCCCCCGCCGTCCGTCCCGACCGACAGCGCGCCCGCGCCCAGCGCCACGGCCGCCGCGCTCCCGCCGCTGGACCCGCCCGCCGTGCGCGTGGGGTCGTACGGATTGCCGGTCACGCCGTGCCGTGGCGAGTCGGTGACGCCCTTCCAGCCGAACTCGGGCGTCGTCGTCTTCCCGAGGAACACGGCGCCGTGCGCGCGCAGCCGGGCCACGGACGGCGCGTCCTCGTCCCAGGCGCCGTCCGCGCGGACCGTCCTCGAGCCGCGCAGAGTGGGCCCGCCGCGCTGGAGCAGGATGTCCTTCACCGTGACGGGCACTCCGTCGAGCAGCCCCTGCGGTTCGCGCCGGTGCCATCGCCGCGCCGACGCCTCCGCGCGGGTCAGGGCCTCTTCGGCGTCGACCCGGACGAAGGCGTTCACCAGCGGTTCCACGGCCTCGATCCGCTCCAGCGCCGCGCGGGTCGCGTCGACGGGGGAGAAGTCGCCCTTCTCGTATCCGGCCAGCAGTTGACGTGCGGTGAGGTCAGTCAGGCGAGTCGTCATGCATGGGGACGTACCCACGTTTCTTGTCCACCACGTTCGGCAGGGGCTTTCCGGCCGCCCAGAGTTCGTACATCTCCACGAACTGCTCGCCCAGCCGGTCCCGCCAGCCGACCGTGTCGCCGCTCATGTGCGGGGACACGATCAGACCGGGCACGTCCCACAGCGGGCTGTCGGGGGCGAGCGGCTCGTGCTCGAACACGTCGAGGGCCGCGCCCGCGATCCACCGTTTGTCCAGTGCTGCCGCCAGGTCGCTCTCGACGACGAGCGGGCCGCGGCCCACGTTGATGAAGTGGGCGGAGGGCTGCATCAGATCGAAACGCCGCGCGTCGAACATGCCGCGGGTGTCGTCGGTGAGCGGCGCAGCGCACACCACCCAGTCGGCCCGTGCCATCAGCGGATCGAGGTCGCGCACGCCGTGGATGCCGGTGCGCGCGGTGCGGCCGACGAGCGCGGTCCTGACGCCGATCGCCTTGAGCATGCGCGCCGTCGCCCGGCCAATGGGCCCGGCGCCGACCACCAGGGCCCGCGTCCCGGCCACGCCCAGGCCTTCGCGGTGACGCCAGCGCCGCTGCCGCTGGAGCTCCAGCGTGCCCGGCAGGTCCTTGGCCATCGCCAGGACAAGAGCCGCCACGTACTCGGCGATCGGTACCTCGAAGATGCCACGGGCGTTCGTCACGACGGTGTCGGATTCGGCCAGTTCCGGACAGAGCAGCCGGTCGACGCCCGCGCTCGGGGTGTGCACCCAGCGGGGCCGCGGCCCCTCGCCGGGCCAGGCGAGACGGACCGCGTCGGAGGTGAAGTTCCACACCAACAAGGCGTCCGACAAGGGGAGTTGGGCGGCGAGTGTGTCTTCGTCCGCGTACGTGACGCGGACCCGCCCGGTGAGCCTGCCGAGCCGCGGAGGGGGGTCCGCGGCCAGTACGAGAAGTGTCGGTTCGGACATCGGGCGGAGACCGCTTTCCTCACGTCTGACATGTACGGATTGACCACGCTCGCACCCGAACCTACCGTCGTCAACAAGACACCAAGGGGGCCTGGCGATGGATGTCTCCTTTCTCGGCGGACCACAGCCGCAGCACGGCATCGGTGTGGTCGCCCCGTTCGACTTCGCGCTGGACCGGGAGCTGTGGCGCTGGGTTCCCGACGACGTCTCGCTGCGGCTGACACGCACCCCTTTTGTGCCGGTCGGGGTCTCCCTCGACCTGGCCCGACTGGTGAGCGAGCACGAGACGCTGCGCGAGGCGGTGAGGGCTCTCGGGGCGTCCGAGCCCGAGGTCATCGCCTACGCCTGCACCTCCGGCAGTTTTGTCGGAGGCATCGCGGGGGAACGCGCCATGTGCGAGGTGATGAACTCCGCGGGTGAGGTGCCCTCACTCACCACCTCGGGGGCGCTGCTCCAAGCGCTCGAAGAGCTGGGCGCCGGCCGGATCGCCCTGCTGACGCCCTACACCGAATCCGTCACCCGGGCACTGGAGGAATATCTGGGAGAAGCTGGAGTGACGGTGACGGGCTGCGCCTTTCTCGGCCTGACCCGGCACATCTGGAAAGTGCCGTACCGGGCGGTGGTCGACATGGCGCGCGAGGCGGTGGTCGGCGCGGCCGACGCACTGTTCATCAGTTGCACCAATCTGCCGACGTACGACGCGATCCCGCAGTTGGAGGCCGAGCTGAGGATGCCGGTGCTGTCCGCCAACCAGGTGACGATGTGGGCCGCGCTGCGCACTCTCGGCGCCCGCGCCGTCGGCCCCTACCAGGCGCTGCTGATGGAGCCGGAGGCCATGAGCGGGACGCTGCCCGACGCACAGCCCGAGACGCAGCCGGAAGAACAGGAAGGCTGGACATGACCACGGTCGGACTTCTCTACCCGGGACACTCCGCGGAGGACGACTACCCACGGCTCGAAGTACTGCTCGACAGCGACATCAGGCTTCCGATCGTCCACACCGACATCGGTGAGGACGCGCACCGCGTGGACGCGCTGCTGAAGATGGGATCTCCCGAGCGGCTCGCCGCGGGCGTCGAGGCGCTGCGCCTGGAGGGAGCCGAGTCGGTGGTGTGGGCCTGCACCAGCGGCAGCTTCGTCTTCGGGTGGGAGGGCGCCCACGAGCAGGTCCGCGCCCTCGCCGAGGTGGCGGGGATGCCCGCGTCCAGCACCTCCTTCGGCTTCGCGCACGCCGTGCGGCATCTGGGCACGCCGCGGGTCGCGATCGCCGCGACCTATCCGGCGGACGTCACCGAGCACTTCGCGGAGTTCCTCGAGAAATCCGGCGCCGTGGTGGTCTCCGGCAGGGACGCCGGCATCCTCACGGCGGCCGAGGTGGGCACCTGGGGCCGCGAGGAGGTGCTGGAGCTCGCACGCTCGGCCGACCACCGGAACGCCGACGTGCTGCTGATGCCGGACACGGCCCTGCACACCGTCGCGTACCTCGCCGACCTGGAGGCGGAGCTCGGCAAGCCGGTCGTCACCGCCAATCAGGTCACCGTGTGGGAGGGCCTGCGGCTGGCCGACCGGCGCGCGTGGGCGAACGGGCTGGGCACGCTGTTCGCCCGGCCGGACCATGTGGCGGACCTGGTGGACGTCAAGTGATCGAGCGTCCGGCATCCGATCGCGGCGGAACCGCTCCGACGGAATAAACGGAGAGGCCCTCCTGTTGACTGTTGGCGGTACGTACGACAGACGCAGGAGGGCCCCACCGGTGAACGTAAGAGCAGTGGACGAGATACGAGGCACAGCGGCCGGAGACGCCCCCGTGCCCCTGTCCGTGCTCGACCTCGTGACGGTCGGCAGCGGCCGCACCGCCACGGACGCGCTGCGCACCAGCGTGGAGATCGCCCGTCTCGCCGAGCGCCGCGGCTACCACCGGCACTGGGTCGCCGAGCACCACTCCATGCCCGGCGTCGCCTCGTCGTCCCCGGCCGTGATCCTCGCCCACCTGGCCGCCCACACCGAGCGCATCCGACTCGGCTCCGGCGGCGTGATGCTGCCCAACCACGCACCGCTGGTGATCGCGGAGCAGTTCGGCACCCTGGAGGCGCTCGCCCCGGGACGCGTCGACCTCGGCCTCGGACGGGCGCCCGGCACGGACGGGGCGACGGCGGCGGCGCTGCGGCGCAGCGGTCGCCAGAACGAAGGCGCGGACGACTTTCCCCAGCAACTCGCCGAGCTGACCCGCTTCCTGGACGACGACTTCCCGGACGGGCACCCGTACTCCCGTATCCACGCGGTGCCGGGTCCCGTCCAGGCCACCTCGCCCGGCGGCGTCCAGTCCCCGGGCCGCCCGCCCGTCTGGCTGCTCGGGTCGTCCGGCTTCAGCGCCCGACTGGCCGGAGTGCTCGGGCTGCCGTTCGCCTTCGCCCACCACTTCTCCGCGCAGAACACGATCCCGGCGCTGGACCTGTACCGCGAGTCCTTCCGGCCCTCCGCGGTGCTCGACGCCCCGTACGCCCTGATCGGCGTCGCGGCGCTCGCCTCGGACGACGAGAAGGAGGCCCGGCGCCAGGTCCTGACGGGCGCGCTGTCGATGGTGCGCCTGCGGACCGGCCGGCCGGGGCTGATCCCCACCCCGGAGGAGGCGGAGCAGTACGCCTTCAGCTCCTTGGAAAGGGAGTTCGTCGACAGCTGGCTGAGCAACGTCGTGCACGGCACGCCGGACGCGGTACGGACCGGCCTGGACGACCTCCAGAAGCGCACCGGCGCGGACGAGCTGATGATCACGGCGAATGCGCACGGCGCCAAGGCGCGGGTGCGCAGCTACGAGCTGATCGCCGACGCGTACGGGCTGCAGGGCTGAGCGCCGGCGAACGAGGAGCGGCGGTCCGGGCGCAGCGGAGTCAGCCCGAGGCCGCCGCGCGCGCCGGTCGCGGGTCCGCGCCGAGCATCTCCGCGATGCGGTCCGGGCCCACGGCCCGTGAGTACAGCCACCCCTGCCCCGTGTCGCAGCCGATCCTTCGCAGCCGGGAGGCCTGCCCCGAGGTCTCCACGCACTCCGCCGTGACCGTCAGGCCCAGCCGGTGCGCCAGCTCCACCAGGGCCTGGACGATCGTCTCGTCGGCCGGGTTGGCGTGGGCCTCGTCCTGGAAGCCGCGGACAAACGTTCCGTCGAGCTTCAGTACGGATACCGGCAGCCGGCTCAGGTAGGCCAGGTTCGAGTAACCGGTGCCGAAGTCGTCGATCGCGATGTGCACGCCCATGTCGCTGAGCGCCTGCAGCGCCTGGAGCGGCCGGCCGGCGGAGCCCATCACGGCCGACTCGGTGAGCTCGAGCTGCAGCAGATGGGCGGGCAGGCCCGTCTCCGCCAGGATTTCGGCCACATCGGCGACCAGGTCGGAGTCCCAGACCTGCCGCACCGCGACGTTGACGCTGACGAACAGCGGCGGCACGTCCGGGTGGTCGAGCTGCCACTGCCTGGCCTGCCGGCACGCCGTACGCAGCACCCACTGCCCGAGCTGCACGATCGAGCCGTCCTCCTCCGCGATGGCGACGAACCGATTCGGCGTGAGCGTGCCGAACTGCGGGTGGTTCCAGCGCACGAGCGCCTCCACGCCCCGTGTCACTCCGTCGGCCATGCCCACCAAGGGCTGGTACTCGAGCGTGAACTCCCCGCGCTCAACCGCCGGGCGCAGCATGGACGAAAGCGCCTGCCGGGTCATCCGGTGCGCGTTGCGCTCCGGGTCGAACAGGGTCCAGCGGGACTTGCCGTCCTCCTTCGCCCAGTAGAGCGTCGTGTCCGCGGCCTGCATGAGTCCCGTCGCGCTCGTGCCCGCCGCCGCGCGCTCCACCACGCCGATCGACGCCGAGACCGACAGGCGCTGCCCGGACAGGTCGAACGGCTGCTGGAGCGCGGCCAGCACGGACTTGGCGAGGTCGGCGACCTGTTCCGTGCCCGTGGAGTCCTCGACGAGGATCGCGAACTCGTCACCGCCGAGCCGTGCCACGAGATGACCGCCGCTGCGCCCGCAGTTGTTGGCCTCCGCGCACTCCGTCAATCGGGTGGCGACGGCCGCGAGCAGCCGGTCGCCGACACGGTGCCCGAGGGTGTCGTTGACGGCCTTGAAGCCGTCGAGATCCAGATAGCAGAGACCGATCCGGCCCGTCGAGCCCTGGTCGTACGGGGACGACTCGAGCGCGGCGGAGAGCCGCTCGAAGAACAGGGTGCGGTTGGGCAGCCGGGTCACCGGGTCGTGCATCTGGAGGTGCCGCAGCCTCGCCCGCAGTTCGCGCCGGTCGCTGATGTCGGAGACCGACAGCAGCACGGTGGTGCTGTCGGGCACCGGGGCGACGGTCACCTCGGCCCACAGCGCACGGCCGTCCGGGTGTTTGAGGCGGCGCGTGCAGCGGAACCGGGAGCGCCGGCCGCGCAGCACCTCGCGGTAGGCGTGCCAGGTGCGGGCGTCGGAGGCCAGGTCGATCAGGTCGGCCGCGTTCTGGTCGCGCAGCTCCGTGGAGCGGGTGCCCAGCAGGGCGGCGAGGGCGTCGTTGGCGCTGATCACCAAACCCTCGTTGTCGACCACGGCCATGGCCAGCTGTGCCGCGTTGAAGGCGGCCCGGTAGTCGCGCAGTTCGGTGGAACTCCGGCCGAAGCTGTGACGCTCCGTGACCGACGGTCGGACGCTTCCGGGGACTGCGACGCCCGCGGGCCCTTGTCCTTCGGAGGTTCCGCTCACCGCTCACTCCCGCAGTGCAGTTGTGTCGTACAGGGTCGTACAAATGTGGTCGAGGGATGGCCCGCCGAGGCAGTCGGCGAAGAAATCCAGCAAGAACTCGGGGAAAGTGTGCCGATCATAGAGGCAGCCGACGAGACCGTTCCAGCGTGACCATCATGCGACAGGGCCTCCGGGGGAGACGGTCGATCGTTTCTGCGCGGGTCTGAACGGGGCTCTGCCGACCCCTGACCGAATGTGACTTTCCGTGAGCCATCGGAGTGTCGTCGGGTCTCGGCCCGGCATCGGGCGGGTGTCAGGTCGGTCACCCGAGTGGGGCACCGGAACAGGGCGTACCACCAGAAAACATCACAGGGTGGGTGAGGCATCCCGCATTCCGCAGCCGGAGGTCTACGTGGAGGGTCAGCAGTCGCCCGAGGGAACACCCGGGAGAGTGGAACGAGTGCGTCTGCGAAGCGCCGCGGCCGCACTCACTTCTCTCATGGCGTTCGCGGCAACCTCCCTCGTGGCGGGCCCCGCCGTCGCCTCCACCACCGGCGGCCCCTGCGCGCTGCCCAGGACCCACGCCCACCACTCCCTCGGCCTCGACACGTGGAACGGTGCGTACACCCGGCCGGCCACCCGGCTCGACGCGGTCATGATCTTCCTGAAGTTCCCGGACTCCGAGCCGCTGTACTCGCCCGAGGAACTGGCCGCCGACCACTTCCCCGCCACCAGCGACTTCTTCCGGCAGGCCTCGTACGGGAAGTTCGCGCTGCGCTCGCATCCGCTGAACGAGTGGATGCAGATGCCGAAGCCTTCCGTCGCCTACGCGATAAAGCGCGACTGGGAGCCCGAGCGGCGCGCCGCGTACCTGCGGGACGCCGTCGCCGCGGCTGACGCCCGGGTCGACTTCTCCGCGTACGACATCGTCTACCTGGTCGCCGACCCCGACGCCCCCGGCGTCGACTCCGACGCGACCAAGGTCGTCAACTTCGACCGCCCCCTGCGGGCGGACGACACCGACATCAGGCGGGTCGTCACCGTCTTCGAACGCCACCCACCGGACCGCAACGTGCTCGCCCACGAGACCGGCCACGTCTTCGACCTTCCCGACCTCTACCACCGGCCGGGGGACGGCAACGGTGACTGGGACACCCACGTCGGCGACTGGGACGTCATGGGCAGCCAGTTCGGACTCGCCCCCGACCTGTTCGCCTGGCACAAATGGAAGCTGGGCTGGCTGAGCCGCTCCGAGGTGCTGTGCGTCACGGCGGAGCCGGGCGGGGATCTGGTGACCCTCGAACCGGTGGCCGCCGCGCCCGTACGCGGCGGGAGCATCGGCACCCGCCTCGCGGTGGTGCGGACCGGCCCCAATGCCGCGCTCGCGATCGAGGCCCGCGGGGCCACCGGCAACGACGCGTACACGTGCACGGAGGGCGTACTGCTCTACCGCGTCGAGGGTGAGACGGCGTCCGGCGGCGGACCCGTCAAGGTCGTCGACACCCATCCGGAGACGGAGGCGTGCTGGGAGGAGTCGGTCTACCCGCCGCTCGCGGACGCGCCGCTGGGGGTCGGCGAGACCTTCACCATGCCGGGTCCGCCCGGCGGGCGGGCGCGGGTGGAGGTCGCGGAGCGGACGCAGACGGGGGCGTGGACCGTGAAGATCACGACTGCTTAGGGGCGCTCCGGCGTCCTTCGGCGGCCTCCGGTCCCTCCGGCGGCACGAAAACGGCGGCACGAAAAAGCTCGCACGAAAAAGGTCCCTCGCTTTCGCGAGGGACCTTTTCCCGTCTGTGCGCCGCCAGGGACTCGAACCCCGGACCCGCTGATTAAGAGTCAGCTGCTCT
>NZ_JBEXRZ010000205.1:0-13543 GCF_040613325.1 Streptomyces sp. NPDC006283
GTGCACACACGCGCGCCTTCACTCTCATGTGTGAGAGTTGGCACCGGACGTGCACGGTGCCGCCCTGGCCGTCAGAACTTGTTGCGCGGCGTGATGCCGAGGGACATGCCCGACAGACCGCGCTGGCGGCCGCCGAGCTTGCCGGCGATCGAGCGCAGCGCCGCGCCCGCCGGAGAGTCCGGGTCGGTGAGGACGACCGGCTTGCCCTCGTCGCCGCCCTCGCGCAGCCGTACGTCGATCGGGATGGAGCCCAGCACCGGCACGGTCGCGCCGGTGGTCTTCGTCAGCCCCTCCGCGACCCGCTGGCCGCCGCCCGTGCCGAAGACGTCGACCATCTCGTCGCAGTGCGGGCACGGCAGGCCGGCCATGTTCTCGACGACGCCCACGATCTTCTGGTGCGTCTGGACCGCGATCGACCCGGCGCGCTCCGCGACCTCGGCCGCCGCCTGCTGCGGGGTCGTGACGACGAGGATCTCGGCGTTCGGGACGAGCTGGGCGACGGAGATCGCGATGTCGCCCGTGCCCGGCGGGAGGTCCAGCAGCAGGACGTCCAGGTCGCCCCAGTACACGTCCGCGAGGAACTGCTGCAGCGCGCGGTGGAGCATCGGACCGCGCCACACCACCGGTGCGTTGCCCGGGGTGAACATGCCGATGGAGATCACCTTCACGCCGTTCGCCGACGGCGGCATGATCATGTTCTCGACCTGGGTGGGACGGCCGTCCGCACCCAGCATGCGCGGCACGCTGTGGCCGTAGATGTCCGCGTCGACGACGCCGACCTTCAGACCGTCCGCCGCCATGGCCGCCGCGAGGTTCACGGTCACCGAGGACTTGCCCACGCCGCCCTTGCCGGAGGCCACCGCGTAGACCCGCGTCAGCGAGCCCGGCTTGGCGAACGGCACCTCGCGCTCCGCGGTGGTGCCCCGCAGCGACGCCGCGAGGTCCTTGCGCTGCTCGTCGCTCATCACGTCCAAGGTGACATCGACGTGGGAGACGCCCTCGACGCGGGCGACCGCCTCGGTCACGTTCTTGGTGATCGTCTCGCGCATGGGACAGCCGGAGACGGTGAGGTACACCGTGACGGCGACCGTGCCGTCGTCCCCGATGTCGACCGACTTCACCATGCCCAGTTCGGTGATCGGTCGGTTGATCTCGGGGTCGTTCACCGTCGCCAGTGCCTCAAGCACCGCGTCTTCCGTAGCCATACGCAGATGGTACGGCGCTGCGCACCGCGTTCGGAAAGCCCGTCAGCGGTCGTCTTCGTCACTCCCACCGGACCGCTCGTGGGGAAGCGGCACGCGCTGCTCCTGCAGCTCCCTGACCAGGTCCTGGAGTTCCGAGCGGATCCAGTCCCGGGTGGCGACCTCGCCGAGGCCCATCCGCAGCGCCGCGACCTCGCGGGTCAGATACTCGGTGTCCGCGATCGACCGCTCGTTCTGCTTGCGGTCCTGTTCGAGATTCACCCGGTCCCGGTCGTCCTGCCGGTTCTGCGCCAGCAGGATCAGCGGCGCCGCGTACGACGCCTGGAGCGACAGCGCGAGGGTCAGGAAGATGAACGGGTACTCGTCGAAGCGCAGATCCGAGGGCGCGCTGACGTTCCACACCACCCACGCGATGATCGTCAGCGTCATCCAGACGAGAAACCGGCCCGTCCCCAGGAACCGCGCGATCTTCTCCGAGAGCCGCCCGAAGGCTTCGGGGTCGTAGTCGGGCAGCAGGCTGCGCCGCGGGGCCCGCGGAAGGTCGAGCCGTGCCCGTGTCCGCGGGGCGGCGCTCGCCCCGGCCGGCATGCGGTCGCGCTCGATCCGTTCGGGCGGCCCCTGGTCCCGCCCGCTAGCCATGCGCGGACTCCTCGAACTCCGTCTCGCGCCAGTCGTCCGGGAGCAGGTGGTCCAGTACGTCGTCGACGGTCACGACCCCGAGCAGCGAGCCGCTCTCGTCGACGACGGGCGCCGCCACCATGTTGTAAGCCGCGAGGTGCTGGGTGACGGCCCGCAGCGGAGCCTCCGGGGACAGCGGCGGCAGGTCGCTGTCCACGATCGAGCTGACCAGCGTGAACGGCGGGTCCCGCAGCAGCCGCTGGAAGTGCACCGTGCCGAGGTACTTCCCCGTCGGGGTCTCGTCCGGCGGCCGGCACACGTACACCTGGGCGGCGAGTGCGGGGGACAGGTCCTGCTGGCGTACGCGGGCCAGGGCGTCGGCCACCGTGGAGTCGGGCCGCAGCACGATCGGCTCGGTCGTCATCAGACCGCCCGCCGTGCGCTCCTCGTACGACAGCAGCCGTCGTACATCGGCGGCGTCGGCGGGCCGCATCAGCGCCAGCAGCCGCTCCTTGTCCTCCTCCGGGAGCTCGGACAGCAGGTCGGCCGCGTCGTCCGGGTCCATGGCCTCCAGCACGTCGGCCGCCCGCTCCTCCTTGAGCTTGCCGAGGATCTCGACCTGGTCGTCGTCGGGAAGTTCCTCCAGCACGTCGGCGAGCCGGTCGTCGTCGAGAGCCGCGGCCACCTCGGCGCGCCGTTTCGGCGAGAGATGGTGCAGCACGTTGGCCAGGTCGGCAGGCCGTAGCTGCTCGAAGGTGGCGAGGAGGCTCTCCGCGCCCTGCCCGTGTTCCTCGAGCGAGAAGCCGGTGACGGCGGACCACTCCAGAGTCAGCGTCTCGCCCTTGCGGCGCAGCGCGCCGCCCTTGCCCTTGCGTACGAAGACCTTGTCGATCTCCCAGTCGCGACGGGCGGGAAGCTGCTGGACGGCCACGTCGAGAACGGTCACCTCCTCGCCGCTCTCCACCAGGCGGACGCGGCGGTCGAGGAGTTCGCCGAGCACCAGCCGTTCGGTCGGGCGCTGCTCGAAACGGCGGACGTTGAGCACGCCGGTGGTGATGACCTGTCCCGACTCGATGCCGGTGACGCGGGTCATCGGCAGGAAGATCCTGCGGCGGCTGATCACCTCGACCACGAGGCCCAGGAGCCGCGGCGGGCGGCGCCCGACGCGCAGCATCGCCACCAGGTCGCGTACGCGTCCGACCTGGTCGCCGTTGGGGTCGAAGACAGGCACGCCCGCGAGGTGCGAGACGAAGACCCGAGGGGCGCCTCCAGCCATGCTCGCCCCTCCTCTTTTGCTGGAAAATGCATGGTTTCGACGGGTTCAGGCTAGCCGGTACCGTTCCGGGCCGCCCCCGGCTGACGTCCGTACGGCTGCCTGTGAACCGGTGCACCCCACACGGGTACGCTGCGCACTGCCATCCCCCCACAGATGAGAGGCAGTGCGCTTGTGACTCCCCTCCCTCCGGTCGGCCGAGTGCGCCGGGTTGCGCTCTCAGCGGTGCTGTGTGCCGGGCTGGCCGTGGCGCTCACGGCGTGCGGCGAGGACCCGGACGCGGGGACCAACGGGATCGGGAAGCTCTCCGCGGAGGAGATCGAGAACAAGGCGCGGGCGGCGGCGGACGCCGCGGCCTCGGTGCGCCTGTCGGGGACGCTCGTCAGCAAGGGCGGCACGTACAAGCTGAACATGCGGCTCAAGCACGACGGCGGCACGGGTTCGCTGACCTCGAAGGAGAATGCCTTCGAGCTGCTGCGGATCGACGACGCGCTCTTCCTCAAGGCCGACGCCGGCTTCTGGAGCCACGTGGACGGTGGTGGCGAGGAGCCCAGCAAGTCGGACATGGAGGCGGCCGAGAAGCTCGCCGACAAGTACGTGAAGGTGCCCAAGGGCGACCCGTCGTACAAGCAGTTCCGCGGCTTCACCGACATGGACGTGCTGCTCGACGGGCTGCTCGGGATGCAGGGCGAGCTCAGCAAGGGCGACCGGACACAGGTCGGCGGGGTGCGCACGATCAAGGTCACCGCGGGCGAAGGCGGCCGGGGCGGGGTCCTCGACGTCTCGCTCGAGGGCAAGCCGTTTCCGCTGCAGTTCGCGCGGGCGGGCGGAGCCGGGGTGCTCACGCTCGCGGACTGGGACAAGGACTTCCCGCTGGCCGAACCCGCGAAGGGGGAGACGGTCGACTACGGCGGTCAGCTCCCGAAGACGTCGGGATCGGGCTCGGGCGGCTGACGGTTCGAGGGGCCGGCACGGTTCGACGGGCGGGCACGGTTCGACGGGCCGGCTGAGGGCGGACGGGCCGGTCTCTCAGCGGCCTGAACGAGGCCCGGCCCGAGCGGTCAGCCGCGCCGCCCCCGTCGCTTCAGCAGCAGCCTCGGCAGGGCCGCCGGAATCGGGCGGCGCGTCGTCGCCGCCGTCGGCAGCGGTGCCGCAGCCAGCGAGCCGTCGGGCAGCTCGGTGACGGTGTCCTGTGGCTCGAGCCGCAGGACCCGGCACTCGCGCGCCCAGCGCTCCGTCATCTCCTCGGTGTCCGGTGCGTTCAGCCGCTTGCCCTTCAGCTCACCGACGGCCGCATGCCATTCCACGGAGCGCGGGGGCAGTTCCGTCACCGTCGCGGCCCAGGCGACCAGCCGACCGCCCTTGTCCTTGCTGCGGACGGTGACCTCGGCCGGTCTGCCGTCGGCCAGCCCCGGCAGCGGCTGCTCGCCCGGCCCGTCCCCGACGACGTGCACGGCGCCCTCGTGCCACACATGCCACAGGGCGCGTGCCGGACCGTCGCCGCGCACCCAGATGAGGCCGGACTTCTTGGTGGCCTCCTCGACGAGCGCCTGGCCGAGCAGATGGGATGTCATACGCGCAGCCTATCTACCGGCACTCGCGGAGCGCCCTACAGCCATCCGTTGCGCTTGAGGGTGCGGTGGATCGCGAAACACACGACCGCGATGCCGGTGAGCACCGCCGGATAGCCGTACTTCCACTGCAGCTCGGGCATGTGGTCGAAGTTCATGCCGTAGATGCCGCAGACGGCGGTCGGCACGGCGATGATCGCCGCCCAGGACGTGATCTTGCGCATGTCCTCGTTCTGCGCGACGGTCGCCTGTGCCAGGTTGGCCTGCAGGATGGAGTTCAGCAGCTCGTCGAAGCCGATGACCTCTTCCTGAACCCGGGCGAGGTGGTCGGCGACGTCACGGAAGTACTTCTGGATGTCGGGGTCGATCAGCCGCATCGGCCGCTCGCTCAGCAGCTGCATCGGCCGCAGCAGCGGGGAGACGGCCCGCTTGAACTCGAGCACCTCACGCTTGAGCTGGTAGATCCGCCCGGCGTCGCTGCCGCGCGGGCTGCCCTTGGCGGGCGCCGAGAAGACGTCGATCTCGACCTCGTCGATGTCGTCCTGCACGGCGGAGGCCACCGCGATGTAGCCGTCGACGACATGGTCGGCGATGGCGTGCAGCACGGCGGAAGGGCCCTTGGCCAGCAGCTCGGCGTCCTTCTGCAGGCCGTGCCGCAGCGCACGCAGCGACCCCTTGCCGCCGTGCCGCACGGTGATGACAAAATCCCGGCCCGTGAAGCACATCACTTCACCGGTCTCGACGACCTCGCTGGTCGCGGTCAGTTCGGCGTGCTCGACGTAGTGGATGGTCTTGAAGACCGTGAACAGGGTGTCGTCGTACCGCTCGAGCTTGGGCCGCTGGTGGGCGTGGACCGCGTCCTCCACTGCCAGCGGGTGGAGCCCGAACTCGGCCGCGATACCGGCGAATTCGGCCTCCGTCGGCTCGTGCAGTCCGATCCAGGCGAAGCCGCCCTCCTCACGCACGCGCAGCATCGCCTCGTGGGGCGTCAGGCAGGCACTGCTCTCGAGACGCCGGCCGTCGCGGTAGACGGCGCAGTCGACCACCGCGCTGGAGGCGGAGGGGTCACGGGTCGGGTCGTAGCTGCTGTACGGGGCGCTGCTCTTGCGCAGCGAGGGGCGGACCGCTGCGCGCAGGTCACGGATCATCGACATGGCTGGCTCCTTCACGGAGAGGCCGTCGGCGGTGCGTGGCACAGCCCGGAATGGGGACGTGAGGTATACGTCCGCAAAGCGGGCGGCACCGCGTGGTCGCGGTGACGGCGTTCGCTACAGACAGGCAAAAACGAAGTGCTCGCGCTCTTCCGTCGTGCGAAGTGCCGTGGGGCCCGTGCGTGGGAGCCTCAGCTCACGATTCCCGGTTCGCCGTGTCAGGAACGGCGAAAGGAACGGTGCCGTGCGGAAGAGCTGCTGGTACTGCACGATCGACTTCGATCCACCGCAGCCTCACCTCCTCCGGCCGGTCCCCCGTGAGGGACGACGTGTCGTCGGGACTCGAAGGCAGCGTTTCTGCGTGCCGTCCCGACCAGCGGCCAAGACTATCAGCCGACTGCGGGTCAATCCCTGTGTTTGCCCTCTCCTTACGCGTTTTATGCTCGCGACATGGAAGACGTTCTTGCTCTTGTCGACGCCCGGCTGCGCAGCGCGCTCGGCGAACCGGACGCTCGCGCCGCCGTGACGTTTCTCGGCACGGACCGCATCGAGGTGTTGCGGTTCCGGGACCGTGACGGCGACAAGGAGATCGTCCGCTACGCCACTCTCGGGATGTCGGCGCACCCCATGACCGATCCCACCGCGACCCTCGCCGACCCGGTCAAGGGGCCTCGTGCGGAGCTGATCCTGAGCGTGCGGGCCGGTCTCGCCGACACCGACAAGGCGCTGCGCCCGCTCGCCGTACTGGCAGCGTCGCCGCAGGTCGAAGGTGTGATCGTGGCTCCGGGGGCATCGCTCGACGTCGGTGAGCCGCTGTGGCCCTCGGCGCCGTTCAGCTCGGTGCTCGTCGCGGAGCCGGGCGGCCTGGTCGAGGATCTCGAACTGGACGACCCGATGGACCCGGTGCGCTTCCTGCCGCTGCTCCCCATGACGTCGAACGAGGCCGCCTGGAAGCGGGTCCACGGTGCGGCGGAGCTTCAGGAACGGTGGCTGACGCACGGGACCGACCTGCGCGATCCGCTGCGCAGGTCCGTGACGCTCGACTGAACCGGCGGCCCGGCAAGGTCAGTTGGCCACGACGCTCACGCTGTCCTCGACGGCGTGAAGGGGCTTCAGTTCCTTCGCCTCGAGACTGAGCGAGGTGCGCTTCACCCAGACGATGCCCGCACCGACGACGGCCGCCGCGGCGGCCACCACGAACGGGATGCGGATGTCGGTCCACTCCTCGATCTTCGGCGCGAGGAACGGGGCGGCGGCCGCCGCGAACCAGCGCACGAAGTTGTAGCCGGCGCTCGCCACCGGCCGCGGGGCGTCGGAGACGCCGAGCGCCAGCTCCGTGTAGACGGTGTTGTTCAGGCCGATGAACGCGCCGGAGGCGACGGTGCCGACCACGGCGGCCGCGTGGTTCCCGTAGCCGAGTACCAGCAGGTCGACGGCGAGCAGGAGCAAGGATCCGCCGAGCACCTTCAGCGACCCGAACCGCTCCTGCAGCCGCGGCGCGACCAGCACCGAGAAGACCGCGAGCAGCACACCCCAGGCGAAGAAGACCGCGCCCGACTTGTAGGGCGTCATGTTCAGCACGAACGGGGTGAAGGCCAGCACCGTGAAGAACGCGTAGTTGTAGAAGAACGCGGACGCGGCGGCCGAGGCGAGACCTCCGTGCCCGAGGGCCCTGACGGGGTCGAGCAGCGAGGTCTTGCGGGCCGGTGTCGGCTGCTCCTTCAGGAACACCGCGATGCACACGAAACCGACCGCCATCAGGGCCGCCGTCCCGAAGAACGGATACCGCCAGCTGGCATCGCCGAGCACCGCCCCGAGCAGCGGACCACAGGCCATGCCGAGGCCGAGAGCCGACTCGTAGAGCAGGATCGCGGCGGCGCTGCCGCCCGCCGCCGCGCCGACGATCACGGCGAGGGAGGTCGAGACGAAGAGCGCGTTGCCGAGCCCCCAGCCCGCGCGGAAGCCGACCAGTTCGCCCACCGAGCCGGACGTCCCCGAGAGGGCGGCGAAGAGGATCACGAGCGCGAGTCCGGCCAGCAGGGTCTTGCGTCCGCCGATGCGGCTGGAGACGAATCCCGTGACCAGCATGGCGAATGCGGTGATCAGGAAGTACGAGGTGAACAGCAGCGAGACCTGACTGGGTGTCGCCTCGAGGCCCTGGGCGATGGACGGCAGGATCGGGTCCACCAGACCGATGCCCATGAACGCGACGACGGATGCGCCCGCCGTCGCCCAGACCGCCTTGGGCTGGCGCAGGATGCTGCGGGCTCCCTCGTCGAGCGGAGCTGCTGCGGTTTCCCGTCCTTGCATGGAACGGCTCCTTCCGTCGTGCGGGTTCGCGGGTCGGCGCGGCTTGCTATCCGCCGAGAGTAAGTTAGACAGGCTAATAAATTCAAGCTACATCTATCTCGGCGGGTGGAAGGGTTCGTGCCGGACGGGTGATCGTCCTTGACGCGAGGTCGGCCGGAGAGGACCGTTGGGCCCTATGAGGGGCGAACCCAGTTGCCCGAAGTGCGGTGGCCGGGTGAGGGCGCCCGGTCTCTTTGCCGACTCCTGGCAGTGCGATGTGCACGGTTCCGTGCACCCGCTGCAGCCGGTGATCCCGCCCAGTGTCGAGGCCCTCGGTGTCGTGGTGCACCGCGCGAAGGTCCCCGTGTGGATGCCCTGGCCACTGCCGGTCGGCTGGCTTTTCACCGGTGTCGCCTATGCGGGCGACGACCGCAGCGGCGGCCGTGCCACGGCGGTGGCCTGCTCCGGGCCCGGCCCGCTCGGCGGCATCGGGGAGCTGCTGCTGATCGCGGAGGAGCTGGGCGTCGGCCTCGGCTCCCGGTATGCGGGAATCGACGGACCGGACCCGGGGCCGCACATCGAGGTCGCCAAACCCCCGCAGGCGAAGGTGCTCGCCGCCGGCAGGCCCACACCGCTCTGGCACGTCACGGGCGCGCCCGACGACCGTGCGGTCTTCGCCGGCGAGGCGCGCGGACTGTGGCTGTGGGCCGTCGTCTGGCCGGAGCAGACCGGGCTGCTCCTGTACGACGAGTTGGTGCTCACGGACCTGCGGGACGCCGGCGCGGAGGTCGAACTGCTGCCGTGCGGTGCGCTGTCACCGCGACTGCTGTCCTGACCGGGCCGCGCCCGCGACATGACCGAGGCCGCTGTCCTGATCGCACACGGCCCCGGTGCGGCCGCCGTTTCGCCCGGCCGGAAGGTGTGTGCGGGGCGGTTATCCTGGGGTGTCCCCTGTCCGCCCGCGAGCCCCGGAGTCAGCGTCGTGCGCATCGATCTGCACACCCACTCCACGGCTTCCGACGGTACGGACTCCCCGGCCGAGCTGGTGCGTAACGCCGCCGCCGCCGGTCTGGACGTCGTGGCGCTCACCGACCACGACACGACCCGTGGGCACGCCGAGGCGGCCGGCGCGGTCCCCGAGGGCGTGACCCTCGTCACCGGCGCCGAACTCTCCTGCCGTCTCGACGGCGTCGGACTCCACCTGCTGGCGTATCTGTTCGATGCCGAGGAGCCCGATCTGCTGCGCGAGCGCGAGCTCGTGCGCGACGACCGGGTGCCTCGCGCCCGGGCGATGGTCGGCAAGCTCCAGGAGCTCGGCGTGCCCGTCGAGTGGGAGCAGGTCGCCCGTATCGCCGGCAACGGGTCCGTCGGCCGGCCGCACATCGCTGAGGCCCTCGTCGAGCTGGGTGTCGTGTCCTCGGTGTCCGACGCCTTCACCCCGCTGTGGCTCGCCGACGGCGGCCGGGCATACGTCGAGAAGCACGAGCTCGACCCCTTCACCGCGGTCCGCCTGGTCAAGGCGGCCGGCGGCGTCACCGTCTTCGCCCACCCGCTCGCCGTCAAGCGAGGCCGGGTGGTCCCCGAGTCGGCGATGGCGGAGCTCGCCGCCTGCGGCCTCGACGGCATCGAGGTCGACCACATGGACCACGACGAGGCGACCCGTGCCCGGCTGCGCTCTCTCGCCGGTGAGCTGGGGCTGCTGCCCACGGGCTCCAGTGACTACCACGGCAGCCGCAAGACCTGCCGGCTCGGCGAGTACACCACCGACCCGGAGATCTACGGCGAGATCACCCGCCGCGCCACGGGCGCCTTCCCGGTGATGGGGACGGGCGGAGTCCGCCTGTAATCCCGCCCCTCTCCCTGAACCACCCTCTCCACGCAAGGCCCTCACTGTGTTCGACGCTGCCGTTTTCGGCTCTCTGTTCCTGACCCTTTTTGTCATCATGGATCCCCCCGGGATCACGCCGATCTTCCTCGCGCTCACTTCCGGGCGCGCCACCAAGGTGCAGCGCCGGATGGCGTGGCAGGCCGTGGCGGTCGCCTTCGGAGTGATCACCGTCTTCGGCATCCTCGGCCAGCAGATCCTCGACTATCTGCACGTCTCCGTGCCGGCGCTGATGATCGCCGGCGGTCTGCTCCTGCTGCTGATCGCCCTCGACCTGCTCACCGGAAAGACCGACGAGCCCAAGCAGACGAAGGACGTCAACGTCGCCTTGGTGCCGCTGGGCATGCCGCTGCTGGCAGGCCCCGGTGCGATCGTCTCGGTGATCCTCGCCGTTCAGCACGCGGAGGGCGCCGGGCAGCAGGTCTCGGTCTGGGCGGCGATCGTCGCCATGCACGTCGTGCTCTGGCTGACGATGCGCTACTCGCTTGTGATCATCCGCCTGATCAAGGACGGCGGTGTGGTGCTGGTGACGCGGCTCGCCGGCATGATGCTCTCCGCGATCGCCGTGCAGCAGATCATCAACGGCGTCACACAGGTGATCCAGGGCGCGTGAGCGGCCCGGGACGCAGGCGCAGCACGCCCCCGTACGGCAGTCCGTACGGGGGCGTCGTGCGTCGGTCGTGCGTCAGTTGTGCGTCACGTCGTGCGTCGAGAGCTCAATGAGGCGTTATGAAGCAACGGGTGCGTCGGCGGGCCGGATATAGATGCGCTGGCCGATCGAAGCGGCCTGCTGCACGATCCGGTTGACGGAGGCGGCATCCACGACCGTACTGTCGACAGCGGTGCCGTCGACGTCGTCCAGTCGCATGATCTCGAAGCGCAAGGCTTCTCCCTTCGTCTGATCCTCCTGCAGGAGAACTGAATGGCAGACGGATGTCTCCGTCTGTGTACACAGGGTTGCAACGCCGTGCATCCTGCAAACATTCCCTACGCTAAGGAAATTTTTCGATTGCCTAACTACTGGCGGGTAGCGCTGTGGACACGGAGAATGAGCCGCGTATGAACGATGCAGAGATCAACGAGATCGCCACCCGCCTGGAGCGCACCAATGAGCTCCTGCGGCGGATGCTCGCCGAGGGCGCGAAGACCCCGTCGACCCATGCCATCTTCGTCGACGCCGGTTACGTCTATGCTGCGGCGGGGTTGCTTGTGGCGGGCACCGAGGACCGGCGCTCCTTCGACCTGGACGCCGAAGGGCTGATCGCGGCCTTCATCGAGAAGGCAGGCAAGATCTTCACCGACAGCCGACTGCTGCGGGTCTACTGGTACGACGGCGCCCGGCGCCGCATCCACACCACGGAACAGCAGTCCATCGCGGAGCTGCCCGACGTCAAGGTGCGCCTCGGCAACCTCAACGCCAACAATCAGCAGAAGGGTGTCGACTCCCTGATCCGCACCGATCTCGAGTCGCTCGCCCGGCACCGTGCCATCAGCGACGCGGCACTCGTCGGCGGAGACGAGGACCTCGTCTCCGCCGTCGAGGCCGCCCAGGGCTACGGCGCGCGCGTCCACCTGTGGGGCATCGAGGCCGCGGAGGGCCGCAACCAGGCGGAGCCGCTGCTGTGGGAGGTCGACAGCCAGCGCACCTTCGACCTCGGCTTCTGCCGCCCCTACATCACCCGCAGGCCCGTCACGACGTACGAGAACGAGGGGGAGCCGCCGCCCTCGCGCGACGAAGTGCGGTTCATGGGCGCCCAGATCGCGGCTACGTGGCTGGGGGAGCGGGGGCGCGCCGAACTCGCCGGACTGCTCCCCGGCCATCCCTATCTGCCCGGCCCCGTGGACCAGGACCTGCTGATCGAAGCGGAACGAAGGCTCCAGCGATCACTGCGCGGCCACGCCGTACTGCGCCGAGCGCTCCGTGACGGGTTCTGGCAGCACCTGCAGTCTCAGTACTGATCCCAGAACCGCGCGAGCGCGGAAGCGGTCTCCAGGGGGCGGTCCGTGTTCGGCGAATGCTCCGCGCCCCGGACGACCGTCCGGTGCGCTTCCAGTCGCCCAGCCATCTCGTCCAGCAGTGGCACCGGCCAGGTGTCGTCGCGTTCGCCCGACAGCACGTGCTTGGGCAGCGGCCCTACGCCGGCGAGTTCGGCCACCCTGTCCGGCTCCGTCGTCAACTGGCGGCCGGTGGCGATGAGCTGAGCGGGATTGTGGCGCAACCAGCGGCGTCGCAGATCCTCCCGGCCCTCGGTGGCCTCCGCCTCCGCGTCCTCGGGTGCGTCGAACGCCAGAATCGCCTCCCACACCTGGTCCATCGGCATGACGGCGAGTGCGTCGCCCAGCAGCTTCACCCGCTGCTGCTGGGCCGGGCTGATCTGGGCAGGACCCGAGGACATCAGCGTGAACGTCGAGAACGGGGAGGCGTCCAACAGAACGGCGGCGCGGGCGATCTGACCGCCGAGCGAGTGCCCCACCAGGTGCAGGGGGCCGCCGACGGCCGCTGCCTGGGCGAGGACGTCCCGAGCCAACTCGCCCTGCTCGTACGCAATTTGGTCCGCCGGTCCCTCGGTCTCGTACTGTCCGCGACCGTCCACCGCGACAGTCCGGTAACCGGCGTCGGCCAGCGGCTCGAGCAGCGCGATGAAGTCCTCCTTGCTGCCCGTGTACCCGGGGAGCAACAACGCGGTGCCGCGCAGGACTCCGGACGGCCGCGCGTCGAGCACGGCGAAGGTGCCGCGCGAGGTGGACAGCGGGCGGGGCTCGGCGCAGGAGGGCGGCACGAAGGTGGGCGGGCGACTCATGCGACGAGGCTAACGCGGACAGTGGGGGAAAACCCCGGATGGCCCGGCCCCGTTTTCGGGGCCGGGCCATCCGGGTGCCAGTGCGTCAGCTCTCCGGCTGCGCCACGGCCTTGCGCGTACGCGTCCGGCGCGGCTTCGCCTCGGGCTCCGCCTCCGGCGCGGTCTCCGCGGCGGCCGTCGTCACCTTGGCCTCCGCGGCCTTGCGCGTCCGGGTGCGGCGCGGCTTGGCCTCGGCCTCTGCCTCGATCGCCTCCGCCGTGTCGACGGCCTTGGTGGCGCGGGTGCGCCGACGCGGCTTCGCCTCGGGCTCGACGCTCTCGACGCTCTCGACGGTCTCGGCCGCCGGCTCCGCGGCCTTGCGCGTCCGGGTGCGGCGCGGCTTGGCCTCGGCCTCCGTCTCGACAGCGGTCTCGACGGGCGCCACGGCCTTGCGCGTACGCGTCCGGCGCGGCTTCGCCTCGGCCTCGGCCGGCTCGACCGCCTCCGCCGTGTCGACTGCCTTGGCGGCACGGGTACGCCGACGGGGCTTCGTCTCCGCCTCCGCGACAACCGCATCGGCCTCTGCGACCACGGCCTCGGCCTCGGCGACAACGGCCTCCGACGCGCGACGGGTACGACGGCGGCGCGGCTTGGGCGCCGCCTCCGCCTCGGGCTCGGACTGCTCGGCGGTCTCGACGGTCGTCCGGGCGGCACGACGGCGTTGCCGAAGCTGATCCCGCGCACCCATGACGACTACGCCTACCAGAGCCGGAT
>NZ_JBEXRZ010000206.1:0-13439 GCF_040613325.1 Streptomyces sp. NPDC006283
CGCTCCGCGCGCACCTCGCGTGCCGCCGGCGCGGCGGACCGGCGGCCGCGGCCGCCCGTCTCGCCCAGGTCCTCGAGCTGCTCGGCCGCGAGACCGGCGCGGGTGCGCTCGGCGCGGGGGAGAACACCCTTGGTGCCGGCCGGGATGGACAGCTCCTCGAACAGGTGCGGCGACGTGGAGTACGTCTCCACGGGGTCCGGGAAGCCCAGGTCCAGCGCCTTGTTGATCAACTGCCAGCGGGGGATGTCGTCCCAGTCGACCAGCGTCACGGCGGTGCCGGACGCACCCGCGCGGCCGGTGCGGCCGATGCGGTGGAGGTACGTCTTCTCGTCCTCCGGCGACTGGTAGTTGATGACGTGGGTGACGCCCTCGACATCGATACCGCGCGCGGCGACGTCGGTGCACACGAGCACGTCGACCTTGCCGTTGCGGAAGGCCCGCAGCGCCTGCTCACGCGCGCCCTGGCCCAGGTCGCCGTGGACCGCGCCCGACGCGAAGCCGCGCTGGGCGAGCTGGTCGGCGATGTCGGCGGCCGTCCGCTTCGTACGGCAGAAGATCATCGCGAGTCCGCGACCGTCGGCCTGCAGGATGCGGGAGACCATCTCCGGCTTGTCCATGGAGTGCGCTCGGTAGACACGCTGCGTGATGTTGCGCACCGTGGCGCCCTCGTCGTCCGGCGAGGTGGCCCTGATGTGCGTGGGCTGCGACATGTAGCGGCGGGCGAGACCGATGACCGCGCCCGGCATGGTCGCCGAGAACAGCATGGTCTGGCGCTTGACCGGCAGTTGCTGGATGATCTTCTCGACGTCGGGCAGGAAGCCCAGGTCGAGCATCTCGTCGGCCTCGTCGAGGACGAGCGCGCGCACGTGCGAGAGGTTCAGCTTCTTCTGGCCCGCGAGGTCCAGCAGCCGCCCGGGCGTGCCGACGACGACGTCGACACCCTTCTTGAGGGCCTCGACCTGGGGCTCGTACGCACGGCCGCCGTAGATCGCGAGGACGCGGACGTTACGGACCTTGCCGGCGGTGAGCAGGTCGTTGGTGACCTGGGTGCACAGCTCGCGGGTGGGGACGACGACGAGCGCCTGGGGGGCGTCGGTCAGCTGCTCGGGCTGCGCCCGGCCCGCCTCGACGTCCGCGGGGACGGTGACGCGCTCCAGCAGCGGCAGGCCGAAACCGAGGGTCTTGCCGGTGCCGGTCTTGGCCTGGCCGATGACGTCGGAGCCGGAGAGCGCGACGGGGAGCGTCATCTCCTGGATGGGGAAGGGGGACAGGATGCCGACGGCCTCGAGGGCCTCGGCGGTCTCGGGCAGGATCCCGAGATCCCGGAAAGTCTTCGTAGTCAGGGTGTTGCCTCTTCTGTGAGACGCGGCGCGAGGCGAACGCTGGGGGTCGTACCGCACCTGGGTACTGGACCGACCGTGGATTGGTCGGATGGCGCGGGACCACTGCCGTCGCTCGAGCGCTCGTACCGCTGGAGGGGCCCCTCATCTGCGGTCGCACGCATCTGTGCGCATGATCCGCGGGGAGGGCGGTCGGGTCGGAGCCGATCGGGCCACCGACCGGGCATCCTCATTCAACAGACGGCCTACTGAGGGCGCAAAAATACTTCGACGCTCAGCAGGCGCATTACCACTGTACCCCGGATTCGCGCATGTGTGTTGGGTGAATTCACGAGAACTGCGTTCCCGGCGTGGCTGACCAGGCCCTTCAGCCGCGCGGCGGGCGGGCTATTGTGCCGTTCATGGAGACGCCTGACAACGCCACTGAATCCACCGGTCACACCGGGATCGCCGCCCAGGGCTGGGCTGCGGCGTCCGCAGACCCGCAGTACCGTGCCGCCGTCGTGGACCTGCTGGGCGCGCTCGCCTATGGCGAGCTGGCGGCCTTCGAGCGGCTCGCGGAGGACGCGAAGCTCGCGCCGTCGCTCGCGGACAAGGCGGAGCTGGCGAAGATGGCCTCTGCCGAGTTCCACCACTTCGAGCAGCTGCGGGACCGGCTGACGGTGATCGACACCGAACCGACGGCCGCCATGGAGCCCTTCGCGCAGGCCTTGGACGACTTCCACCGGCAGACCGCCCCTTCCGACTGGCTCGAGGGCCTGGTCAAGGCGTACGTCGGCGACTCGATCGCCAGCGACTTCTACCGGGAGGTCGCCGCCCGCCTGGACAGCGACACCCGCGCCCTGGTGCTCGCCGTGCTCGACGACACCGGCCACGGGAACTTCGCCGTGGAGAAGGTCCGCGCCGCGATCGAGGCGGACCCGCGCGTGGGCGGCCGCCTCGCGCTGTGGGCGCGACGGCTGATGGGCGAGGCGCTCTCCCAGGCCCAGCGGGTGGTGGCGGAGCGGGACGCGCTCTCCACGATGCTCGTGGGCGGTGTGGCGGACGGCTTCGACCTCGCGGCGGTCGGCGAGATGTTCTCCCGGATCACCAAGGCGCACACCAAGCGCATGGCGGCGCTGGGGCTGGCGGCCTGACGGCCTGAGGGCGTCCGCCGCTCGGACCGGCCGCGCTTCCGCCGGTCCGAGTGCCGCCGGTGCCTCTGGCATCTGCCGGCACCTTGGACCGGCACCGCGGTCGGCTTGTGCTCGTCGTCATCCGCCCCCCGGCCTGGGCTCGGGGACGGGGGCGCGGTCGGCGTTGCGCACCGGGCCCGGCTCGTCGGGTTTCGGGTGCGGCTCGCGCTCGGCTGCGGCGTCGCCGGGATTCGGGCGAGAGCCGTCGCCGGAGCCGGGGCCGGGGTCGTTTTCCGGCCGTTGTTTCGTGCGGCCGGTCGTCGTGCGGGCTCAGAAGGGGTACGCGCGGCGCAGCCTGCGGGGGGAGGGCCGGATCAGCAGCGAGAGCAGCACCGCCCCGATCGCCACGGCCCCCAGCAGCGTGGCCAGGACATGGCCCGGGCCCAGTGCCACATGCGTTACGTAGGCGCCGAAGAGCGCGCCTACTGTGCCGGTGGTGAAGACCGCCCTGCGGGAGGGGAGACGATCGGCAAGATGGTGGCTCGCGGCCCAGGAGAGGGCGAGTCCGAGCAGAACGGAACCGAGCGTTTCCAAGAGCACTGCTGATCACCTCACGGACGCCGGTGCGGGGTGGACGGTCGTAGCCCGTACTACCCGGCGTGCACGGAAGGCAACCCTACTCACAGCGGTTCGGAGCAGCGCTGAGCAGCGCTGAGCAGCGCAAGAGGGCCCGGCGGACTGCCCGCCGGGCCCTCTTGCGTCATGCTTCACCGCGCTCGCCCGGGCCGTGCCCGGGCGACATGCGGCCGTCGCGCTACAGCGCGCCGAACCCCACGCGCCGCGTTGCCGACTCGCCGATCTCGACGTAGGCGAGCCGGTCTGCCGGTACCAGGACCTTGCGGCCCTTCTCGTCCGTGAGGCTGAGCAGCTGCGCCTTGCCGGCCAGCGCATCGCCCACCGCGCGCTCGACCTCCTCGGCGGACTGCCCGCTCTCCAGAACGATCTCCCGGGGCGCGTGCTGCACGCCGATCTTGACCTCCACGGCTATGTCCCTCCGAACGGTCAGTGCGTTGCGCGGTCAGCCGCGCCGTACGCAGCACACATTAGCCCGGAGTCGGCAGGCGGCAGGTCCGGTGGGGAAACGCCAGGAGCGAACAGCCCCGGCGCAAGGCCCGCGCCGGAGCCGCCCCGCGTCAGTGCTGCTGATCCGAGCCGTGCAGCGGGAACCCCGCGATGCCGCGCCAGGTGAGCGACGTGAGCAGCTGCACGGCGGTGTCCCGGGGGATGCCGGAGCCGCTGGACAGCCAGTACCTGGCGACCACCTGGGAGACGCCGCCGAGGCCGACCGCGAGCAGCATCGACTCGTCCTTGGAGAGCCCGGTGTCCTCCGCGATCACGTCGGAGATGGCTTCCGCGCACTGCAGTGAGACCCGGTCCACGCGCTCACGAACCGCCGGCTCGTTCGTCAGGTCCGACTCGAAGACCAGCCGGAAGGCGCCGCCCTCGTTCTCCACGTACGCGAAGTAGGCGTCCATCGTCGCGGCGACACGGAGCTTGTTGTCCGTCGTCGACGCCAGCGCGCCGCGGACGGCCTGCAGCAGCGACTCGCAGTGCTGGTCCAGCAGTGCCAGGTACAGCTCCAGCTTCCCGGGGAAGTGCTGGTAGAGAACGGGCTTGCTGACACCGGCCCGCTCCGCGATGTCGTCCATCGCCGCCGAGTGGTAACCCTGAGCCACGAAAACTTCCTGGGCCGCACCCAGGAGCTGGTTTCTGCGGGCTCGGCGTGGCAGGCGTGTGCCCCGCGGGCGCGCCGCCTCTGTCTGCTCGATGGCTGTCACGCCGCCTCCCATGTTCGAACAAGCACAGTTTGAGCAAGCACAGTCTTTCCGTGCGCGCTGTGCGCCGCGCCACCATCGTACTTTTGGGTAACCCGGCTGTGCGTCGCGCGGACGCAGAATTTCACGGACCGGACAGACGCGGAAGCTGCCTGTTCTTAGAGAAACCCCGGACAATTCGGGGCAACGGGCGGCAGGTCACCGGTAGTCGTCCTCGTCGAGCTTGACCACACGGGTCTGCTCGACGATGTCGGCCTCGTTCGCGGCTGCCGGGTCGACGTGGTTCACCGGGTCGTCCCGCTCGGAGCGCACCTCCGTGTGCTGCTCGGCGGCGTCGGCCTCGGGAACCTCTTCGTCGCGCGTCTGGCTGTTCTGCTCGTCTTCCTCAAAGGTCTCGGGATCGCTCGGATCGACTGACATGCGGCACCGCTTTCCCTGGAATGCGCCCTTTCCTACGAGCGTAGGAGCTACTGATTCATGGCGCTACGTGATGATTCGGCGATGCGTTCCGGGTTCCCGGCAAGGCGCGGGCGATGTGTGACACCGAACACACGATTGCCCGCGTGATCGTCTCGTAACATTGCCGCATGTCTTCGACCGAGCTGCCGGGAGCCCGTGCCGCCAATGCCGCGACGGCCCCCAAGGTCTCGCCGGTTCGCGTCCACGACGGGGAGAAGCTGCGTTCCGTCACCCTGCCGGGACTCACCTTGACGGTCCGTTCGCGGCCCCCGGTGCGCGACGGGCTGCCCCCCGCGCTGTTCGTCCACGGGCTGGGCGGGTCGTCGCAGAACTGGTCGGCGCTGATGTCCCGGCTCGAGGACACCGTGGACGGCGAGGCCATCGACCTGCCCGGCTTCGGGGACTCCCCGCCGCCGGGCGACGGCAACTACTCGGTCACCGGTCACGCCAGAGCGGTGATCCGTTTCCTCGACGCCGCCGGCCGCGGCCCCGTCCATCTGTTCGCCAATTCCATGGGCGGCGCCGTCTCCACCCGCGTCGCGGCCGTCCGTCCCGATCTGGTGCGCACCCTGACGCTCGTCTCGCCCGCACTGCCCGAGCTGCGGGTCCAGCGCTCCGCGGTGCCGACCGCGCTGCTCGCGCTGCCCGGCGCCGTCGGCCTCTTCGCCAGAATGACCAAGGGCTGGACGGCCGAGCAGCGCACCAGAGGGGTACTGGGGCTCTGTTACGGCGACCCCGCACGGGTGACGGACGAAGCGCTGCGCCACGCCGTCGAGGAGATGGAGCGGCGCATGGGGCTTCCGCACTTCTGGGACGCGATGGCCAGGTCGGCGCGTGGCATCGTGGACGCGTACACACTTGGTGGGCAGCACGGGCTGTGGCGGCAGGCCGAGCGCGTACTCGCGCCCACTCTTCTCGTCTACGGGCGCAAGGACCAGCTTGTCTCGTACCGTATGGCGCGCAAGGCGGCAGTGGCATTCCGGGGCTCCCGGCTGCTGACGCTCCCGGACGCCGGGCATGTTGCGATGATGGAGTATCCGGAAGCGGTCGCCAAGGCCTTCCGGGAACTGCTCGACGACTGCTGTAGGAGCTGATCCGGGGCGTGGGACGACACAGCCGCAAGGGCCCCGCACCCAAGGGCGTGGCTGCCGGGGCGGGAAGCGCACCGGCAGCCGGCGAACGGGATGCCGTGGCGGCCTCGTCGGGCACCGGACGGCGCAGGCGCACGGCCGGACCGGGCGCCGCTCCCGAGCCGTCCGGATACGGAATGCCGCAGACCCGTGGCGGTCACCCCGAGCACCACGAGGCCGGGGGCGGCTGGGGCGACTGGCGGGGCGGGCCGCCGGAGCAGTCGGCGCAGGGCGGGCAGCGCCTGCGGACGCAGCCCCCGCATCCGACGGCGGGCGGGACGCGCGTGCCGGGTCCGCGCAGGGAGTACCTCGAGGCCTTCGACCGTGATCAGTCGGGCCGGGAGCCGTACGCGGCGGTCACCGACTGGGACACGGGACACGGGCGACCGCCCGAAATCGCGGCCGACACCGAGGCCGACGCCCTGGCCGACGACGAGGAGCAGTCGGGCGGCGAGCCGTCGGCCAGGACGAGCAAGGGCCGTACGTTCACCGGGATCGCGGCAGCGGCGGTCACCACCGTGCTCGCCGTCGTGGTGGCCGGGCAGGTGACGGCCGACGATCCGGGCGCGATCGGAGCCCAGTCCACGGGCGAGGAGCGGCAGGCGCAGGAGCGCCCGGACCGCTCGGAGGGCAGGGCCACCCCGCCGCAGGCCGGGCGGGCCGCCGCGCCGACCTACCAGCAGCTGATGGCGCGGCAGTTCCCCATCGATCCGAAGCTGGAGGCCTCCGGCGAATTCGAGGCCGTCCCCGGCTTCGAGAAGGCGCCGGGCGAGGGGCGCAAGATCCGCTACCGGGTGGATGTGGAGAAGGGGCTCGGCCTCGACGGCGGACTGTTCGCCAAGGCGATCCACGAGACGCTGAACGACGACCGGAGCTGGGCCCACGACGGCGAGATGACCTTCGAGCGGATCTCCTCGGGAGAGGCCAAGTTCGTCATCACGCTGGCCAGTCCCGGGACCACCGCGGTCTGGTGCGCCAAGTCGGGCCTGGACACGACCGTCGACAACGTCTCGTGCGACTCCGCCTCCACCGAGCGCGTGATGATCAACGCCTTCCGGTGGGCGCAGGGCGCGGAGACGTACGGCGACGACGCGATGCTGCCGTACCGGCAGATGCTCATCAACCACGAGGTCGGGCACCGGCTCGGACACAACCACGTGAACTGCAGCACGCCCGGGGCGCTCGCTCCGGTGATGCAGCAGCAGACCAAGACGCTCGAGGCCGGCGGGGTCAAGTGCCGCGCCAACCCGTGGGTGCACCCCGGCGAGTGAGCCGCCGCTGGACTGGCCGCAGCATGACGGTCAGTGAGCAAACTGCACCGTAGCGCGACTGAACGCTACCCGAGTGTGAAAGTTACGTGCATTCACCCCTTCCGGTGGCGCGACGGACAACCGTCCGCCGCGCCACCGTCATGTCCGCTTAACGTCGTTCCGCTGTGAGTCGCCGGAAATCAACGGCGACCGTCCACAAGGGAGATCGGGGGTGCACTCGTGCGGATCGGATTGCTCACGGAGGGTGGTTATCCGTATGCGACGGGTGAGTCCAGACTCTGGTGCGACCGGCTGGTGCGCGGACTCGGGCAGCACGAGTTCGACCTCTACGCCCTCAGCCGGAGCGCTCAGCAGGAGGAGCTCGGCTGGATTCAGCTCCCGCCGCAGGTGCGCCGGGTGCGCACGGCCCCGCTGTGGGCGCCGGCGGACGACGGCCGTCTGTACGGGCGGCGTGAGCGCCGGCGCTTCGCGGGCCACTTCAAGGACCTCGCCGCCGCGGTGTGCGCCGACGGTGACGGATTCGCCGACGGGCTGTACGGCCTGGCCGACCTCGCCCGCGAGTACGGCGGCCTGTACGCGGCGCTGCGCTCGGAAGTCGCCGTGCGCGCCCTCGAATCCGCCTGCCGTGCGCCCGGGACGCGCCGTACGGTGCACGGAGCCACCGTCATCGACCACCTCGCCGTCGCGGACCGGCTCGAGCGCGCCCTGCGCCCCCTGTCGCTCGACTGGTACGACGAGGACGGCCTCGGCGCCGTCGATCTCTGCCACGCGGCGTCCGGTGGGCCGGCGGCCCTGCCCGGCCTGTTGGCCAAACGCTTCTGCGGAGTCCCGCTGCTGGTCACCGAGTACGGCGTCCAACTGCGCGCCCACTACCTGGCCGCCAACGACGCCAGGCTGAGCGCGCCCGTAAGGGCTCTGCTCGCCGCCTTCCAACGGCAACTCGCCGCCGAGGTCTACCGGCAGGCGTCGGTCGTCACACCCGGCAACACCCACGCACGGCGCTGGCAGGAGAAGTGCGGTGCCGACCGCGAGAAGCTGCGCACCGTCTACCCCGGCATGGAGGCCGACCGCTTCGCGGCCGTCGGTGAGAGCGCCGACAGCGGCGAGCCGTACACCCTCGTCTGGGTCGGCCGGATCGAGCCCTCCAAGGACCTCGTCGCTCTGCTCCACGCCTTCGCCGAGATCCGCAAGGAGGAGCCGTGTGCGCGGCTCAGGCTCTTCTCCGCGCCGGTCCGTGGCGCGGAGGCGACCGCCTACCTCGCACAGTGCCGCGCGCTCGCCGCCCAGTTGTTCCCCGACGAGGCCGCGGGCGCGCACGCCGAGGGCGACAACCCGGTGTCCTTCGAGGAGATCGGCGGACCGGATGCCCCGGAACTGGTCGACGCCTACGCCGCCGGGGGAGTGGTCGTGCTGTCCAGCGTCGTCGAGGGCTTCCCCGTCAGCCTGGTCGAGGCGATGTTCTGCGGGCGCGCCACGGTCTCCACGGACGTCGGCGCGGTCGTCGAGGTCATCGGCGGCACCGGCCTGGTCGTGCCCCCGCGCAATCCGCGGGCGCTCGCCGACGCCTGCCTCGCGCTGCTGAGCGATCCGGAGCGCCGCGAACGGTTGGGGGCGGCGGCACGTGCCCGCGCACTCGAACTCTTCACGGTGGAACAGAACCTGGCGACATTTCGCGGCATTTACCTCGAGCTGATCTCGCACTCCCCGGTGCAGCGGGAGGCCGTCGACGCGGACGGCGAGCCGCTGCCCTTCGCGCGCCCGGCCGAGTTCCACGCACCGGGTCGCTGGACCGGCGCGCCGGCCAACGGCCGCGCTCCGAGCTGGGCGGAGAGCCCGCCTCTCGTCGCGGCCGGAGCGCCGACCGAGACCGCGAAGGAGGCACACCGATGACCGTGCCCCCCGTTACCAAGGCCACCACCGCACCGGACGCCGGACCCGAAAGCGCGCGGCCGGCGACCGCGCTCCCCACAGGGGGCGCCCCGGGAACCGTGTCCGACGCCGCCGGTGCAGGGCGGCGGGTCTCGACCCGCCGGGGGACCGCCGACCCCGTCAAGGTGCTGATGCACCGCCATCGGGAGCTGTGCGAGCGGGCGGTCGACCCTCTGGAGATCGCTGCCGGCCTGGAGGCGCACGGAGTCACCGATCGCACCGCGGCCCGCTTCCGCCACCGGGACGTGTTCGCCCTGGCCGAGGAGATGTACGCGCGGGTGCCCCGCGGTACGGAGCACACCGCCGCTCCCGTCCGGCCGACGGGCGCCGATTCGCGCGGCGGCCGGACAGGGCGCGCTCCATGGATGCTCCGTGCGCTGCTGCCGGGTGCCGTGTGCGCCGTCGCGGTGGCGGGCATGGAGGCGGCCGAAGGCACGGTCCGGCTCACGGCGGGCGTGGTCGGCGCGATCGGTGTCACCGTCGCGGTGGCGCTGGCCCTGCGCCGCGGACCGCTCCGCCCTGCCGGGCGCACCGTCCCCTCCGTGAAGACGTCGACGCTGTGCCTGCTCGCCTTCGCTGCGTACGGTCAGGGACTGCTGCACGAGATCTCCGGCGGTGGTCCCGACGGCTCGTGGCCCCTGGACCCCGCTCCCCTTCTGGCCCTCTGCCTGGCGATTGCTCCCGCGGCCTGGTGCGCGCATCTCTTCTCCGCACTCGCACGGCGCAGGCTCGAACGCAGCCGGGGCCTCGACGAGTTCGCGGCCGGTGCCCGGCCCCTGCTCCTCGCCGTCGTCGTGCTCCACCTGGGTGCGCTGACCGCGCTGCTCGTCCTCACCTCGTTCGCGCTCCCGGGCAGCGCACACGTACCCACCGCCGCTCTCGGCGTTCTCCTGCTCCTGGCCCGTCTGCTCATCGTCCACGGCTTCCCCGAATCGGCGGCGACCGCCCTGGGCGTCGCCTGCGCGGCCGAAGTCGCCTCGCTCGCCCTGCTGCTGGCGGGGCGCCTGCCCGGCCTTGACCTCCTCGCGCGGCCCGTCGAAGCGCTCGTGGGGGCGTGGGGCACGGCCGCCGTACCGGCGCTCGCCTGCGGTGTCGCCGCGGCCGGGCTCCTCGCACACGCCACCGAGGCCCTCTCCCGGGCCTCGGCGCACACCTCCTGAACCAGCTTCGAACCCTGCTCTGAACGCCGCCGGACCATCCGCCGTCACTTCGCGGAGCCGACCTCGCAGTGACGGACCCAAAGGCACGACAGCGAAATCCCTAAGGAGAAAGCGACATGACCCCGCAACACCCAGCTCCGGCCCGTCGGCCCCGAGGAGCGGCGCGATGAGGGTGCTCCTGCTCGGTGCCAACGGATTCCTCGGCCGCTTCGTCGCCGACCGGCTGCTCGCCGACCCGGCCGTGCACCTCACCGCCCTGGGCCGCGGCGACGACGCCGACGTCCGCTTCGACCTCTCCGGCGGGAGCCCCGGCGCGCTCACCCGCTTCCTGGGTGCCGTCCACCCCGGAGTCGTCATCAACTGCGCCGGCGCCACCCGCGGCGGAGCCCGTGAGCTGACCAGGCACAACACCGTTGCCGTCGCCACCGTCTGCGAGGCGCTGCGCCGCAGCGGCTGCGGGGCCCGTCTTGTCCAGATCGGCTGCGCCTCCGAGTACGGGCCCTCGCAGCAGGGCTCGTCCACCGCCGAGGACGCGGTGCCGCGCCCCGGAGGCCCGTACGGGGTGAGCAAGCTCGCGGCCACCGAGCTGGTGCTCGGTTCCGGTCTGGACGCCGTCGTACTGCGAGTCTTCTCACCCGTCGGCCCGGGCACTCCGGCCGGCTCTCCGCTCGGCCGCCTCGCGGAGGCCATGCGGCGCGCCATGCAGTCCGGCGACGGTGAGCTGAAACTCAGCGGTCTCGGTGTGCAGCGCGACTTCGTCGACGTACGCGACGTGGCGCGTGCCGTGCACGCCGCCTCGCTCTCCGCGGCGCAGGGCGTCGTCAACATCGGCACCGGACGCGCCGTGAGGCTCAGGGACGCCGCGTCGACGCTCGCCCGCGTCGCGGGCTATGCAGGCGCACTGCACGAACTGGACGCGTCCCCGGTGCGCGGCGGTATCGGCAGTCCGCGCTCCGAGTCGGTCGTCGAGCACCTTGCCGCGCCCTCCTCCCCGTACCCGGACGGCTGCGGCGGCTGGCAGCAGGCGGATGTGCGCACGGCCCGTGACCGGCTGGGCTGGCGCCCCCGGATCAACCTCGAGGAGTCCCTCGCGGACATCTGGATGGAGGCGGCATGCCGCATCTGACGACCACGGACCCGCGGCTGTCCGCGACAGGGTCGGAGAGGCTCGGGTTCGGGATCCCCGGATACGCCCACCCGCTGCTCGCTCCCGTCGAATGGGCCGAGCTGACCCGCCCCGGTACCCCGCTGCACTGGGTGGTCCTCAACGTCGCCGCGGGGCCGGGCGACCGGCCCGACCCGCACTGCCTGGAGGCCGCGGGCAGGCTGAACAACGCCGGCGTACGCGTGCTGGGACATCTCGACATGTCCCACGGGTCGCGTTCCTTCGGCGACATCGTCAGTGACGCCCAGCACTTCGTCGACTGGTACAAGGTCGACGGCTTCCTGCTCGACCGCTGTCCCACCGAGCGTGCCGACCTCGCGCAGGTGCGGCGTACGACGGCCACCCTGGACGCGGTCCTGGACGGCGGGCACCTGGTGCTGGGGCACGGCACGCACCCGTACCCCGGCTACGCGGAGACCGCGGACCAGCTCGTCACCTTCTCCGGGGCATGGGCCGAGTACCGCTGGTCACAGGTGGCCGAGTGGACTGCGGAATATCCGCCGGAGCACTTCGTCCACTTCGTCCACGGGGTGCCCCGCACCCACCTCGAGGAGGCCACGCGCATCGCCCGCTGGCAGGGTGCGGGGACGATCTTCTTCACCGACCGGGGCGGCCGCTGCGAAGGAAGAGGTCATATCGGGCCATTCGAGACACTGCCCGGTTACTGGGACGAAATCGTCTCGCAGATCGGACGTGGTGTCTCGGAATGAGAAGGGCCGTGGCAGTGTTACGAGGAGAACAACCGTACTGACATACCGACCGACGGAGCCCCCGTGTCGCTGCCACCCCTGGTCGAGCCCGCAGTCGAGCTCACCGTAGACGAGGTCCGCAGGTACTCCCGCCACCTGATCATCCCGGATGTCGGGATGGACGGGCAGAAGCGGCTGAAGAACGCCAAGGTGCTCGCCGTGGGCGCGGGCGGCCTCGGCTCGCCGGCCCTGATGTACCTGGCGGCCGCCGGTGTCGGCACGCTCGGCATCGTGGAGTTCGACGAGGTCGACGAGTCGAACCTGCAGCGCCAGATCATCCACAGTCAGTCCGACATCGGCCGCTCCAAGGCCGAGTCCGCCCGTGACAGCGTCAAGGGCATCAACCCGTACGTGAACGTGATCCTCCACGAAGAGCGGCTCGAGGCCGAGAACGTGATGGAGATCTTCAGCCAGTACGACCTGATCGTCGACGGCACGGACAATTTCGCGACCCGCTACCTCGTCAACGACGCGTGCGTCCTGCTGAACAAGCCGTACGTGTGGGGCTCGATCTACCGCTTCGACGGCCAGGCCTCCGTCTTCTGGTCCGAGCACGGCCCTTGCTACCGCTGCCTCTACCCGGAGCCCCCGCCGCCGGGCATGGTCCCCAGCTGCGCCGAGGGCGGCGTGCTGGGCGTGCTCTGCGCGTCCATCGGTTCCATCCAGGTCAACGAGGCCATCAAGCTGCTCGCCGGCATCGGTGAGCCCCTGGTCGGCCGACTGATGATCTACGACGCCCTGGAGATGCAGTACCGCCAGGTCAAGGTCCGCAAGGACCCGAACTGCGCGGTCTGCGGCGAGAACCCGACCGTCACCGAGCTCATCGACTACGAGGCCTTCTGCGGTGTCGTCTCCGAAGAGGCCCAGGAGGCGGCGGCCGGTTCGACGATCACTCCCAAGCAGCTCAAGGAGTGGATCGACGACGGCGAGAGCATCGACATCATCGATGTCCGCGAGGTCAACGAGTACGAGATCGTCTCGATCCCCGGTGCCCGTCTGATCCCCAAGAACGAGTTCCTGATGGGCACCGCCCTCCAGGACCTGCCGCAGGACAAGAAGATCGTCCTGCACTGCAAGACGGGTGTCCGCAGTGCGGAAGTCCTCGCGGTGCTGAAGTCCGCGGGCTTCTCCGACGCGGTGCACGTCGGCGGCGGCGTCATCGGCTGGGTGAACCAGATCGAGCCGGACAAGCCGGTCTACTGATCCGACCGGAGCAGTGCGCAGGGCCCCGGCTTCCTGGTGCTGGACGACCCGCTGTCGGCACTCGACGTGCACACGGAGGCGCT
>NZ_JBEXRZ010000207.1:0-13398 GCF_040613325.1 Streptomyces sp. NPDC006283
CGAAAAGGTTTTATTCACTCGGGGGGGGGGTGCCGGCTGGGTGGGGGAGTGGGGCTTATCGGCCCGTCCGCCCGGCTGGGTGGGACCCCGGGGCGGTTTGGCCACCACCCCCCGCCCCGGGCGGCCCGGTTCGTCAGGGACCGGCCGGCCCCGGCTGGGGCTCCGGTTCAGGCGCCGGGACGGGCTCCGGTCCCGGCCTGGGTGGTTGAGGGATCGGGTCCGGTGAAGGCACGGGCGGCGGGCTCGGGGTCGGCACCGGACCGGGCAGCGGACCCGGGTCCGGCGGCGCCCCGGGGTCGGGCGTGGGCACCGGCGGTGCGGGGTCTGGGTACGGGTGGGTCATGCCGGGCCTCCATGGTGCGAAGTCGTGCGTTCCCATGTCTCCAGGTCCGCGTTCCCGCACTCGCCCGATCCACTCGCCGGGCGCCGCGGCGATCCCACCACCGGCCGCGTACGGCCGGGACATCGCTCAGGAGCGTGCTCAGGCGCCGTGCTCAGGCGCCGTGCTCAGGCGCCTGCGGCAGCCGCCCCCGCCACAGCCGCTGCCGCCCGGAAGCCCGGCTCCGGGCTGGAGAGCACGGGCAGTGGCCCGCGGACGCGAGCGGCTGCCTCCGCCATCGACGCCTGCGCGAGGACGACGACATCGGCGCCCGTCACCGTGTCCACGGCGGCCACGACCGCGTCGATGTAACCGTCACGGTCTCCTGCCTCGAAGCGTTCCCATGCGCCCTCGACCACCAGCGTGCGCAGCTCGAGGTCACGTCCTGCGGCTTCGTCCCGGATGAGGGCGGCCGTCGGTTCGAGCGTGCTGCCCTGCGTCGCGATCACGACGATGCGCCGGTACCGGGCCGCCTCGGCGGCCATGGGCCGGTCGACCCGGAGCACGGGGACACCGAGGCGCGGCGTCAACGCCTCCGCGACGCCGCCGATCGTCGAACAGGTGCACAGCACGGCGTCGGCCCCGTCCGCGACGGCTCCCGCGAGGACGTCGGCCACTGCGGGCCGGACGGCGTCCGGCCCTTCGCGCACCGCACGGGCCAGCAGGTTCTCGTGCACGAGGTGCCGCATCGCCAGGGACGGATGATGCGTGTCCCTCAGGGCGTCGAAGACAGGCACGTGCACGGGGGAGGTGTGGAGCAGCGCCAGCATGATCTCGAGCCGGCCCGTCAGAGCGCGCGAGCCGCTTGCGGGCTGCGGGCCGTGTCACTGCCGGGCACGGGCTCGGAGGCGTCGGAGCCGAGCGCCACGATGCGGTTGTCGGCATCCACGTGCACGACGCTGGGCACGAGTCGGCGTGCCTCGGCGTCCTCGACCTGTGCGTAGCTGATGAGAATCACCAGGTCTCCGGGGTGCACCAGGTGCGCGGCGGCACCGTTGATCCCGATGACACCGGAGCCGCGCTCGCCCTCGATGACGTAGGTCTCCAGGCGCGCGCCGTTGGTGATGTCGACGATGTGGACAAGCTCGCCGGGCAGCAGGTCGGCGGCGTCCATGAGATCGCGGTCGACGGTGACGGACCCGACGTAGTGCAGGTCGGCCTGGGTGACCGTGGCCCGGTGGATCTTGGACTTGAACATGGTGCGAAGCATGGACAAACTCCCGATTCGTCTGCTCCCTGCCTGCTTCCTGCAGGTCAAGGGCGGTCTCGACTGTACACCGGCACGCGCCGAACGATGTTTGTGAGGAACATCGCTCCGGCCAGGCGATATGGGTCCCCACCTAGGCTTTCGCGCCGTCACCGACTCATGTCCGGGCAATTCTCCGGGAACGCCCGGCGACTCATGCTGACCGAGTGCTGACTCACCTGATGTTCCGTCAAACGGGTGGCAGACCACTCCGCACGCACGGACGACGTGCGTCCACGCACCCCCGACCTGTCGGGCACCTACATCGCTCCAGTTCACGAAGGCGCTCCCCTGGGCCATAGGCAGGTCAACGCTCTACCGCCCCAGAAGCCGGCTCGCTGTCTGCCGTCCACCCGAAATCCCTCGGCCGCGTGGAACTCGTGAGCGACAGCTTCGCACCCGGCGGCCCCGCAGAGCCGCTGGCGCCTTGCCAGAAGCAGCCCGACACCATGGCGTTGCCGCCGTGCGGGAGGAGCCGAGCGCTGGCCCCACGGTCGCTCGCCAGGTCACTTCTGCCGGCCGATGTCCTGGTCGCTCAGGGTCTTCGCGAGTTCCGAACCGGCACGCTGTCAAACAGCCACCTGGCCCACGCGGTGGGCAGCCATTCTTCGTGGTGCCGTGCTTGGTCTCGTAGCAGGCCGATCGGCCCGGCAGGAGCCGGGACGGGCCGTCCGGAGTCGGCCACGCTCCGCGGTACCGCGAATCCTCCCCCTCTCGTCGCGGTAGATACTTGGCGCCAAACTCTTGAACAAGACCATCATTAACGTACAACCTGTTCGTCATCAGGGGGCAGAGGTGGACGGCGTCTGCTGTTCATCCGGCATGCGCGTCCCCCGCGGGAGCTGTCGACCGGCCCCAGGGATCGGCCCGGTCTCGCCGCTCTCGCGCCCTTCCTCTCCGAGCCGCAGGAGTGAACCCGTGATCGAACCCACCTCCCCCGCGCCGCCCGTCGACGCCGCTGCAGCATCCTCACGGGCTCCGGCGTTCGACCGACGGCGAGCATGGCTGATCACGGCATTGATCGTGGTGTTCATGCTGATCAACCACGCGGACAAGGCCGTTTTGGGGCTGGCGGCCGTGCCGATCATGGACGAGCTGGGCATCAGCAACAGCACGTACGGGATGATCTCCAGCTCGTTCGCCCTGCTCTTCAGCCTCTCCGGGCTCGCCGTCGGCTTCGTCTCCGCCCGCATATCCAGCAGGGTGCTGCTGTTCACGATGGCGATCCTGTGGGCGGTGGCCCAGCTGCCGGCCCTGATCGTGGCCTCGGTCCCGGCGCTGGTGGCCGGGCGGATGCTTCTGGGGGCCGCCGAGGGGCCTGCGGCCTCGATGTCGATGCACGCGCTGTACAAGTGGTTCCCGGCGGACCGGCGGGGGCTTCCCTCGGCGTTGCAGATCAGCGGGGCTGCCCTGGCCATGCTGGTCGCGGCACCCGTCGTCACCTGGCTGATCACCGCTTTCGGCTGGCGGTCCGCGTTCGTGGTACTCGCGGTGACGAGCACGGTATGGAGCCTGGTGTGGTGGCGGCTCGGCCATGACGGCCCGTACGGGCAGGAGGTCGCGCCCCGGGCGAAGGCCCTGCCGGCGGGCAGCGGGAGCTCGCATGCGGGGCCGGAGCGGCTGCCGTACCGGCGTCTGCTGCTGAACGGCACGGTGATCGGGAGTGTCGCGGCGGCCTTCGGCGCCTCGTGGGCGCTTGCGTTGAGTCACGCCTGGCTGCCCGTCTACCTCCGCACCCAGCAGGGCATGACACCGGGCGGGGCCGCCACGCTGATCAGCGGCATCTCCGCGCTGAGCCTGGTCCTGCTGCTGTCGGTGCCCCCGGTGGCGGACCGGCTCCGGCGGCGGGGGGCTTCGGACCGCTGGGCGAGCGCCGCTCCTCAGGGGGTCGCCGTGGCGGTCGCGGGCCTGGCCATGGCCGCCTTCCCGTTTGTCGACGAGCACTCCGCCCACGTCGCCCTCCTCGTGGTGGCGTTCGGCGGTCACGCCGTGGCCTTCCCCATGCACTACATGACGACGTCGGTCGTGGTCCCGCCGCTCCAGCGCGGGGCGGTGTTCGGCATCGTCGCCGCCGCCGGAACGCTGCCGAGCCTCGTCGCACCCGCTCTGACTGGGCACCTGCTGGACTCCGCCACCTCCCCGGGCGCGGGCTACACCCACGCCTTCCTGCTGTCCGCCGCCGTCATGCTGGTCTGCGGACTGGCGGCCCTGACCCTGATCCGCCCAGAAAGGGACGCGCGACGGCTGGGGCTGACTCATGGGGCCGACCCTGCGCCCCGGGCGGCCGCGGCCGCCTGAGCCCTCGACGCCCGCCCCGCCCCCCATCACTGGGCTGACCGGGCGCCCGTGGGATGCCCGGTCAGGCCGGCGGCGCCTCGAAGCCGCTGGCCCAGTACCGGCCGCGCATCGCCAGGTCGAGCAGCATGCGCACAACCTCTTCGGCGGGCAGGGACGGAGTGTCCTGCTCGACCCACCAGCGCAGGACGGCGATCTGCTCTCCCACCCAGACGCGGGCCAGGAGCTCGGGGTCGATGCGCGGCTGGACGGCGTTGCGTTCGGCCCGCGCCCTGAACTCCTCGGCCGTGGCGGCCGCGCAGGCGTCGACGAACATCTGCAGCGGCTTCCCGTCCCCCTCGCCGCGCAGCACGATCCGGTACAGGTCACGCTCCTCGCGGGCGTGCCGCAGCATCTCCAGGACGGGCTTGCCGGTGAAGCCGACCGCACTGTCGGCGACGGCGGGCTCCAGCCGCTCACCGAGCTGAGCCAGGAGGTCGCCCGTCACCCGGGCGAACAGGTCCTCCTTGTCACGGAAGTGGGCGTAGAAGGTCGCGCGGGCCACGTCCGCCCGCTCGGTGATGTCCTCCACCGTCAGCGCGGTGAACCCCCGCTCCAGGACCAGTTCCACCAGGGCCGCACCCAGGGCGCGGCGTGAGCGCCTGGTGCGTCTGTCCTCGGCCACCCGTACCTCCTCGATCGTCGTCAGTGCAGGGCGCCAGTCTAGGAGACGCTTGACAGCTGAACAGTTACTGAACAAGCTGTCTGTAATTGGTCTAGCCGTAAACGTACGCTGCCGGCCCCCGGAGGTCGGCGCTGTGTCCCCGGCTTCGCGCTTCCCTCTGGAGCACGTCTTGATGAATCTCGGCACGTACCTGTCCCGCAGCGCCCGCTACTGGCCCGACGCCCCGGCCCTGGTCTGCGGGGAGCGCCGGTGGACCTTCACCGAGCTCGACCGCACCACCGACCGGCTCGCCTCCGCCCTCGCCGGCCGGGGTCTGCGTCCCGGTGACGCGGTGGCCTCGCTCGCCTGGAACCGCGGCGAGCTCGTGGAGGTCGAGTTCGCCCTCTACAAAGCGGGGCTGACCCGCGCGCCGATCAACGCCCGCCTGGGGCGCGGCGAAATCGAGCACATCCTGCGGTATGCCCCCGTACGCGTGCTGGTCTTCGACGCCGCCCACCGCGAGGACGCCCTCGCGGCGATCGCGGCGGCAGGCACCGACTGCCTGCCCGTGGCGCTGGACGCTCCGGGGACTCCGGCCGCCGACGAGGTCACGTACGGCGCTCTGCTCGGCGAGGGGGACGAGGCGCCGTTCCTCGTCGACGTAGAGGAGTCCGACGCCTGCGTCCTGAACTTCACCTCCGGCTCCACGGGCGCTCTGAAGGCGGCGGTGCAGACGGTCGGCAACCGCCTCGCCAACATGCGCAAGCTGCTGATGTCCGACGAGTCCCGCCCCCACCCGGGCACCCGCTACCTCGCCTGCGGCCCCATCACCCACGCCACCGGCATGGCCCTGCTGGCCGGCGTCTTCGGCGGCTCGACCACCCACGTCCTGCCCACTTGGAGCCCGCAGGCGTTCCTGGAGACGGTCCAGAAGGAGGGCATCACCACCACCTTCCTCGTCCCGGCCATGGTGAACATGGTCCTCGCGCATCCGGAGCCCGGAAGGTACGACCTCTCCTCGCTGACGAGCGTGCGGGTCGGCGGCGCCCCGATCTCCCCGCAGCGCCTGCGCGACGCGGTCGCGTTCTTCGGCCCCGTGGTCGCCCAGGGGTACGGCCTCGGCGAGACGACGAGCGTCGTCGCGGGTCTGAGCGGCGAGGAGATCGCCCACGCGGTGAAGGAGGACGCCGAGCTGCTGCAGTCGTGCGGCCGTGCCACGTACGACACCGAGATACGCGTCGTCGACGACGCGGGCCGGGAGCTCGGCCCCCGGGAGGTCGGCGAGATCATCGTGCGCGGCCCCGACTGCGTACGCGAGTACTGGCAGGACCCCGAGCTGTCGGCGCAGACGTTCCGCGACGGCTGGGTGCACACCGGAGACCTCGCGTGGATGCGGGAGGACGGCTACCTCTTCCTCGTCGACCGCAAGAAAGACATGATCATCTCTGGCGGGTTCAACATCTACTGCACCGAGGTCGAGGCCGCCCTCTACGAGCACCCCGCCGTCCAGGAAGCCTGCGTCGTCGGCGTCCCCGACGAGAAGTGGGGCGAGGCCGTCAAGGCCGTCGTCGTCCCGCACACCGGCGCCGCCGTGACCGCCGACGAGCTGATCGCCTTCTGCGCCGAACGGCTCGACCGCTTCAAGAAGCCCGGCTCCATCGACTTCGTCGCCGAACTGCCCCACAACCGCAACGGAAAGCTCGACCGCAAGGCGGTCCGCGAACCGTTCTGGGCCGGTGCCGGCCGCCGCGTCAACTGACCGTCCCCGCAGACCCACGAGCCCTGGAGAGCCCCGTGCCCTTCTCCCTGCGTCCCACGTACGACGACCCCCGCACCGCGCGTCTCGTCGAGCGGCTGCGTGACTACCTCGACGGCGAACTCGCCGACTACGAGGCCGAGCGCGGCATCACCCCCACCAGCCGTCTCACCCGCGCGGATCTCGAACCGGTCTGGCGCCGCAGCCGCGAGCTGGGCTTCTACGGCATCCACCTGCCCGAGGAGTACGGTGGCCAGGACCTCACCTACACCCAGCTTGCGGCACTGAAGGAAGAGGTCGGCGCCAGCGGGCGCGTCCTGTCCCACAGCGTCCTCGGCGACATGGGCGGCCCGCTGCGCGCTGGGGACATCCTCAAGCACGCCACGCCGTACCAGCTGGAGACGTACCTGCTGCCGCTGATCCGCGGCGAGCGCGCCTGCTGCTTCTCCCTCACCGAGACCGATGCCGGGTCCGACGTCCGCTCCATGACCACCACCGCCGTACGCGACGACGACCGGGACGGCTACCGGCTGACCGGACACAAGGTCTTCTCCTCCGCCGGCCCCTTCGCCGACTTCGCGATCGTCGTCACCCGCATGGCCGGCACCGGCGAACAGGAAGGCGAGAAGCCCTCGTTCTCCGCGTTCCTGGTCGACCTCGACAGTCCCGGCTGCCGCGTCGAGGACGGCGCCACCCCCATGTCGGGCGAGCACATCGAGAGCGACGTCGTCCTCGACGACTGCTTCGTCCCCGCCGCCAACCTTCTCGGCGAGGAGGGCAAGGGCATGCGCATCGCCCTCGGCCGGGTGACCACCAACCGCCTGCTGCACTGCCCCACCGTCCTCGGCGCCACCCGCCGCGCCCTCGACCTGACGCTGAACCGGGCCCGCACCCGCAAAGTGGCCGGCGGTCAGCCGCTCCTCATGCTCCAGGCCATCCAGCACAAGGTCGCCGACATGGCCACCGCGCTCTACGCCGCGCGCTCCATGACGTACGCCGCGCTCGCCGCCCTCGACGAAGGCCGCGAGGTCCACGCCGAGGCGTTCATGTGCAAGCTGTTCGTCGCCGAGTCCGCCTTCCGCATCCTCGACGAAGCCGTGCAGATCCACGGCAAGGAGGGCCTGACCCAGGGCAACGAGATCGAGTTCCTCTTCCGCAAGATCCGCATGTTCCGTGTCCTCACCGGCACTTCCGAGATCCAGCGCAACGGCATCGCCAAACTCCTCGCCTTCCAGCACTGACCCGCCCGCCCGATCCACCTCCCCGGAAGGCCACCCCACCATGACCGCCACTCCCCCGCACTGGTCCGCCCTCAAGGGCACGCGCATCCTCGACCTCTCCCGTCTCCTGCCCGGTCCCTACGCCACCTCGATGCTCGCCGACCTCGGTGCTGACGTCATCAAGGTCGAGGACCCCGCCGGCGGCGACCTCCTCCGCTTCGCCCCACCCCTGTTCGACGCGCTCAACCGCAACAAGCGCTCCCTCACCCTCGACCTGCGCACCGACGACGGCCGGGCCACCTTCCTCAAGCTGGCGGCCACCGCCGACGCCGTCGTCGAGAGCTTCCGCCCCGGCGTCCTCGACGACCTCGGCATCGGCTTCGACGCCCTGCACGCCGTCAACCCCGGGCTCGTCCTGTGCTCCCTTACCGGCTACGGACAGACCGGCCCCTACGCCGCCAAGCCCGGCCACGAGCTGAACTTCCTCGGCCTCTCCGGCTTCTTCGCCGTCCCGGGCCGCCTCGACGGCGCTCCCACCCGCCCCGGCGTCCGCGTCGGGGACATGGCCGGAGCCATGCACGCCGCCCTCGCCCTGACGGCCGCCCTCGCCGGGGACCGGAGCGACCGGCAGGGCCAGCACATCGACGTCTCCCTCTCCGAGTCCATCACCGCCTGGTGCTCCCTCTTCGCCCTCCCCCTCCTTGGCATCGAGGACCCTCTCGCGGCCGGGCTCGTCCAGGGCGACAACGACGTCTTCACCACCGCCGACGGCCGCCTGCTGTCCCTGGCCACCTTCGAGGACAAGTTCTGGCGCCGCCTGCGCACCGACCTCGCCCCGGAATTCCCTGAGTTGCCCGAACTCGACTCCGCCGACCACGACCGACGCGCCGACCGCACCGCGGCCAGGGACCAGGTAGGCGCGCTCCTGCGCCGCGTGTTCGCGGCACGCGACTACGACTGGTGGCACCAGCGGCTCGACGCCATCGGCGCACCCTGGGCACCCGTCCTCACCCGCCCCGCAGACCTCCTCACCGACCCCCAGGCCCAAGCCCGGCGCCTCTTCCACCAGCCAGCCGCCAGCCCCTCCACCCCCCAGGCCCGCTTCCCCGTCACCTTCGGCGCCGGCCTCGACACCTTCCGCGAGGCCGCCCCCGCACTCGGCGAACACACTCGGGAACTGCTTGCCGAACTCGGTCCGACCGAGGGCCGGCGGACCGGGGTGTAGGTCCAGGGCATGAGCTGCTCAAGGACCTTTCCGACGCGGAGGGCAGTCGGGGCGCCGTGGGTGTGGCCGACGATCTGGACGCCCGTGGGGACACCCGACCGGACAAGCCGCTGGGGACGTTGAGGACCGGACAGCGGTCGTTGATGTTGAAGGGGGCGGTCATGGCCGCCCACAGGGGTTCGCCGTGGTCCTCGCCGTTCACCACCAGGCGGCCCAGGAGGTCGTCTCCGGCGGGCAGGCCGGGGGCGGCCGTCGTCGGGCAGATCAGGGCGTCGAGGTACGAGACGTGCCGGCGGGCGGTGGCCAGTACTCAGCGACCTTCGCCGCCACTATCCAGGTGCGACGGACCTTTGAACGGGACGTCTCACCCCGGGCGGAGCCATAGGCGGATCGCGGCCACGGTGACCGTCCCGTGGAAGACGTACGCCCTCTCGTCGTAGCGCGTATCGATGGCGCGGAAGTTCTTGAGCCGGTTGATGGTCCGCTCGACTTCGTTGCGGCGGCGGTAGGCCGTCTTGTCGAACCCGGTGGGCCGGCCGCCTTGGCTGCCGCGGCGCCGGCGGTTGGCTTGCTGGTTCCTCGGCTCGGGGATCCTGTGCTTGATCTGGCGCCTGCGCAGGTGACGCCGGTTGCGGCGTGACGAGTACGCTCTGTCTCCCCCGACGTGGTCGGGCCGGGTGCGCGGTCGTCAACCAGCCGGCCGGGGCACGCGGATCTCTTCCAGCACGGGAATCATCTGCGGTGCGTCCCCCCACTGGTCGGGCGTGACCACAAACCCGAGCGGGCGGCAGCCGCCCTCCCTGACAAGGTGGATCTTGCAGGTGAGCCCGCCTCGGGAGCGTCCCAGGCCCTCGTCGGAACAGTGACGTGCCGGTCGCGGCGACCGAGCGGTATGACCGTCCTGCGCTCCGTGCTGGTCGCCGTCGTCGCCTGTGCGGTGCTCCCGTAGGGCTGTTGTCCAACGCTGTCGCAGCGAGGGCTCAACGATCGTTGCCTGCACGGCTGTTGTGCCGGAGGTCTGGTCCTGTGGCAGATGGTGACGGAGTGGACACGCCGCGGTCGCGGCGCCAAACTCGGCTCAATCCCCTGCGGGGAGTCAGGACTCAAAACGGAGGCACGACGTTACGAGGCGCCGTTCCGATCTCGATTGTCATGACCATGCCCTTCATTCCACATCGCACCGACCACGCCTGGTCCGCGCCCGGTCGCGACATCTGAACAGCGAGTCCGACGCGCACAGCACCGCTCGTCCCGGCACGGAGCACACCTGCCGCGCCGCTCTCCCCACTCTCCCCCCGCATCCGAGTAGGAGTGCCCCGATGTCGTCGTTCCGCATCCCCTGGCGCATCCGCGCCGCAACGGCCGTGCTGGCGCTGCTCGCCGGTACTGTCGCGTCCGCCGTCCCCGGCCCCGCCCTGGCGGCCTCCCCGACCGAGAGCAGCCGGCACACCGTCACCTTCCACGGATATCGCATCGAGGTGCCTGCCGACTGGCAGGTGATCGACCTGGCCGAGCACCCGCGCACGTGCCTCCGGTTCGACAGACCCGCCGTCTACATAGGCGAGCCGGCCGACCAGAACGACTGCCCCGCCCGAGTCGTCGGCCGTACGGCGGGCATCATCGTCGAGCCCATAACCGCCCGCTCCGCCGGCCGGGCGACGGCGGCGACCGCGCGGACGCAGCGAGGCAAGGCCACCGCCCCGTCCGCCGCGGCCGGCAACGACACCATCCAGCTCGCGGTCGAGGACGCCGGCGTCCTCGTCACCGCCGCCCACACCCCGGCTACGGAGAGCCTGGTGCGCGGCGTCCTCGACTCGGCCGAGCTCACCACGGGCGCCGAGCGCACCGAACTGCCCCGCACCGCATGGCAGGCCGCCGCCGCGCCTCTGGCGGCGGCCGGGCCGCAGCCCGGCAGTTACCTCGGCAAGGGCTTCGACGCCTGCACCGCACCGTCGCAGGCCGCCATGAACGCCTGGCAGGCGAGCTCGCCGTACAGCGCGGTCGGCGTCTACATCAGCGGCTCCTTCCGCGGCTGCGCACAGCCGAACCTGACCGCGAGCTGGGTGACCAGCCAGACGAACAACGGATGGCGTCTGATCCCCATTGATGTCGGCCGCCAGGCGCCATGCACCAGCTACTCACTGAAGATGTCCGCCGACCCTGCCACGGCCAAGTCCCAGGGCGTCACCGCGGCGGCCGGCGCCATCACCGCCGCGTCGAACCTCGGTATCCCGGCGGGCAGCGCCATCTACAGCGACATCGAGGCCTACACCTCGACGGCCTCCTGCAAGGCGGCCGTGCTGTCGTACCTGTCCGGATGGACCGAGCGGCTGCACAGCAGCGGCTTTCTGTCGGGCTTCTACTCCAGCGCCGCCTCCGGCATCAGGGACGCCGCCAGCGAGTACAACAACAGCGCCTACACGCGGGTCGACCACCTCTTCTACGCGTGGTGGAACGGCGCCGCCGACACCAACACCGGTACGTACGTGCCGGCCGGCTACTGGTCCAACCACCAGCGGATCCACCAGTACGCCGGCGAGGTCACCGAGTCCTACGGCGGCTACTCGATCAACATCGACCGCGACTACCTCGACGTGGGCACGGGCACCCCACCCACGCCCACCTGCACCGGGGCGAACCTCGACTTCACCGCGTACACCACCGTCCAGAGCGGCTCGACCGGCAACCTGGTCAAGGCGGCCCAGTGCCTGCTGAAGGCCGCCGGCCACGACCCGGGCACGCCGGACGGGGTCTTCGGCCCGGGTACGACCACCGCTGCCGGCAACTTCCAGAGCAGCAAAGGACTTACGGCGGACGGCGTGGTCGGCCCGAAGACCTGGACGGCGCTGCTGTCCCGCGGATCCACCCCCACCGTCCAGAACGGCTCGACGGGAGAGGCCGTCACGCGACTGCAGCGTGCCCTGACCGCCGCACTCGGCCGGACGATGGCCATCGACGGCGTCTTCGGCTCGGGCACCGGTCAGGCCGTACGCGACTACCAGTCCTCGCGCGGGCTGGGCGCCGACGGCATCGTCGGCCCCGCCACCTGGGACGCCCTCCAGTCAGGAAGGTGAGCAGGGACATGGGCAGACAGGTGCAGGGAAGCGAGCAGAGAAGCGAGGGAGGGATCGTGAGACGACTCGCGCGGATCATCACGCTGTTCGCCGCGGCGGCAGGCCTGCTCTTCGGACTGGGCGTTCCGGCGCAGGCCTTCCCCCAGGCCGCGTTCCCGCTGACGAGCAACGGCAACCGGGGCTCCGACGTCGTCGCGTTGCAGCACCTGCTCGCCGCGCACGGCCGGTCCGTGGCCGTGGACGGCGCCTTCGGCTCGGGCACGCACAGCGCGGTGGTGGGCTTCCAGCAGTCCAAAAGCCTGACCGCGGACGGCGTCGTCGGCCCCGCCACATGGGGCGCGCTCGCCGTCACCGTACGGCAGGGCGACAACGGGCCGGCGGTGAAGGCCGTCCAGGCGCTCCTCAACGCCAAGCGGGGCTCAGGCCTCACGGTCGACGGGGCCTTCGGGCCCGGCACCGCCTCCGCCGTGCGCACCTTCCAGTCCCACGCCGGGCTCGGTGCGGACGGCGTCGTCGGACCGACCACGTGGAAGAACCTGTTGTGGCACTACGAGAACATCAATTTCGGCACCGGCACGATGTGCGCGCAGAGCCCCGACGGCAACGCGGGCGCCCACTGGGCGACGGCCGGCGCCGTCGGCCAGCTGGAAGCCGCCGCAGCCGGCTTCGCCGCCACCGGGAACGGCAGACTGCCCGTCGGCGACGCGGGCTTCGAGCACGGCGGCGACATTCCCGGCCACGCCAGCCACGAAGTCGGGATGGACATCGACGTGTGGCCGATCCGCACCGACTCCGCGCAGTGCACCGCAGGGCGTATCACCTGGCAGTCGTCGACGTACGACCGCGCGGCCACTCGCGCGCTCGTGCAGCAGATCCGGGCGAAGGCCCCCGGCCATGTCGAGCTGATCTTCTTCAACGATCCGCAGCTGATCTCGGAAGGGCTGACCACGAGCTACCCGAACCACGACAACCACCTGCACATCCGCTACCGCTAGGGAGCCGGCCGCGGGTCCGCGGCCGTTGCCTGCGGGAGCACGGCCGTCGACGGCCTGATCAGCGGATCACGAGCATCGTGGTCCGCCGCTGAGCTCCGTGCGCCACGCTCACGGCAGCTGATCTGGCCTGACGAAGAGACCCGCCGGGGACTAGTGACCAGAGTCGGAGATTCGTCGTTGGTCCGGTGTGACTGATGCGAGTCGTCCTGGACCGATGATCCGCCGTTGGTGCTGAGTGACGTCGAGCGGGAGATGTTGCAGTCGTGGGTGCGTCGCAGTTCGAGTGCCCAGGCATTGGCGTTCGGTCGCGCATCGTGCTGGAGTGCGCGGGGGGTCATACGATCGCTGAGGTCGCCCGGCGGCTGCGGATCGCGAACGACACGGTGGTTAAGCCGCTCGATGGCTTACGGGACGTGGCCGCCTGGAGCCCCGTGACGACCCGACCACCTATGGGGATACGCCATGCCATCGCTGAGTAGGACAACGTCGGTGTCGGCCGTGCCCTTCCCCCCGGCCCGGCCCGCCCCCCGGGAGTTATTAATAGAAAAACAAACTCATAACTCAA
>NZ_JBEXRZ010000208.1:0-13122 GCF_040613325.1 Streptomyces sp. NPDC006283
GGCAAACACCTGCCCCCCTCCGTCACCCCTATCACCCCGCACCCCGAACGGCCCCGCGCCCTGAACCCCCCCGCGTTCCGGGCCCGGGCCCGTCACGTCATCCGGCCCGCAGGGCCGTTACGCGTCCTTCGACAGGTTCGGACCGGTCCCACCGGCCGCCTGCTCGATCGGCGGGACGTCCGGCAGAGCCGACTTCTCCTCGCCGCGGAAGGTGAACTTCTTCTCCTCACCCTCGCCCTCGGTGTCCACGACCACGATGTGACCGGGGCGCAGCTCGCCGAAGAGGATCTTCTCCGACAGGATGTCCTCGATCTCGCGCTGGATCGTCCGGCGCAGCGGCCGGGCGCCCAGAACGGGGTCGTAGCCCTTCTTGGCGAGGAGCGACTTGGCCGTGGGGCTGAGCTCGAGGCCCATGTCACGGTCCTTCAGACGCTCGTCCACCTTGGCGATCATGAGGTCGACGATCTGGATGATGTCTTCCTCGGTGAGCTGGTGGAAGACGACCGTGTCGTCGACACGGTTGAGGAACTCCGGCCGGAAGTGCTGCTTCAGCTCTTCGTTGACCTTGACCTTCATCCGGTCGTAGTTGGACTTGACGTCGCCCTGGGCGGCAAAGCCCAGGTTGAAGCCCTTGGAGATGTCCCGGGTCCCGAGGTTGGTCGTCATGATGATGACCGTGTTCTTGAAGTCCACGACGCGGCCCTGGGAGTCGGTCAGACGACCGTCCTCGAGGATCTGCAGAAGGGAATTGAAGATATCGGGATGGGCCTTCTCGACCTCGTCGAAGAGGACGACGGAGAACGGCTTCCGGCGCACCTTCTCGGTGAGCTGGCCGCCCTCTTCGTAGCCCACGTATCCGGGGGGCGAACCGAAGAGACGGGAAACCGTGTGCTTCTCGCTGAACTCCGACATGTCGAGGGAGATCAGCGCGTCCTCGTCGCCGAAGAGGAATTCGGCGAGCGTCTTGGAGAGCTCGGTCTTACCGACACCGGACGGGCCGGCGAAGATGAACGAGCCACCGGGACGCTTCGGGTCCTTCAGACCGGCTCGCGTACGGCGGATCGCCTGCGAGAGGGCCTTGATGGCGTCCTTCTGCCCGATGACGCGCTTGTGGAGCTCGTCCTCCATGCGCAGCAGGCGCGAGGACTCCTCCTCGGTCAGCTTGAAGACCGGGATACCCGTGGCGGTCGCGAGGACCTCGGCGATCAGCTCGCCGTCGACCTCGGCCACGACGTCCATGTCGCCGGCCTTCCACTCCTTCTCCCGCTTGGTCTTCGCCGCCAGCAGCTGCTTCTCCTTGTCGCGGAGCGAAGCTGCCTTCTCGAAGTCCTGGGAGTCGATCGCGGACTCCTTGTCGCGGCGGACACCGGCGATCTTCTCGTCGAACTCGCGCAGATCCGGCGGCGCAGTCATCCGGCGGATACGCATCCGGGAGCCGGCCTCGTCGATCAGGTCGATCGCCTTGTCCGGCAGGAAGCGGTCCGAGATGTACCGGTCGGCCAGGGTGGCGGCCTGGACCAGCGCCTCGTCCGTGATGGAGACCCTGTGGTGGGCCTCGTAACGGTCACGGAGACCCTTGAGGATCTCGATGGTGTGCGGCAGCGACGGCTCGGCGACCTGGATGGGCTGGAAGCGGCGCTCGAGGGCCGCGTCCTTCTCCAGGTGCTTGCGGTACTCGTCGAGCGTGGTGGCGCCGATGGTCTGCAGCTCGCCTCGCGCCAGCATCGGCTTGAGGATGCTCGCCGCGTCGATCGCGCCCTCGGCGGCGCCCGCACCCACCAGGGTGTGGAGCTCGTCGATGAACAGGATGATGTCGCCGCGGGTGCGGATCTCCTTGAGGACCTTCTTCAGGCGCTCCTCGAAGTCACCGCGGTAGCGGGAGCCGGCGACCAGCGCGCCCAGGTCGAGGGTGTAGAGGTGCTTGTCCTTGAGGGTCTCGGGCACCTCGCCCTTGACGATGGCCTGCGCCAGGCCCTCCACGACCGCCGTCTTTCCGACGCCGGGCTCGCCGATGAGGACCGGGTTGTTCTTGGTACGGCGGGACAGCACCTGCATGACCCGCTCGATCTCCTTCTCGCGCCCGATGACCGGGTCGAGCTTGGACTCACGAGCGGCCTGGGTGAGATTCCGGCCGAACTGGTCGAGGACGAGGGAGGTCGAGGGCGTGCCCTCGGCCGGGCCGCCTGCCGTGGCGGCTTCCTTGCCCTGGTATCCGGAGAGCAGCTGGATGACCTGCTGCCGCACCCGGTTGAGATCGGCGCCCAGCTTCACGAGGACCTGGGCGGCGACGCCTTCGCCCTCGCGGATCAGGCCGAGCAGGATGTGCTCGGTGCCGATGTAGTTGTGGCCCAGCTGAAGAGCCTCGCGGAGCGAAAGCTCCAGGACCTTCTTGGCACGGGGCGTGAAGGGGATGTGGCCGGACGGGGCCTGCTGGCCCTGGCCGATGATCTCCTCCACCTGCTGGCGGACCGCCTCGAGCGAAATCCCGAGGCTCTCCAGGGCCTTAGCGGCGACACCCTCACCCTCGTGGATAAGGCCCAGGAGGATGTGCTCGGTGCCGATGTAGTTGTGGTTGAGCATCCGGGCTTCTTCCTGAGCCAGGACGACAACCCGCCGCGCGCGGTCGGTGAACCTCTCGAACATCGTTAATCGCTCCTCAGAGCGGTCAGGCAGTAAGGGGTCGGTCCCCTCCCTGTCCTTCCGCAGCTTAGTCCCGCAAGCGGGGACCGCTCATTCCAACTGCCGACACCCGTCTGTGGCCTCCTGACCCCTGAACGCCGACAACTGCTCCAACCCGATGGTGCGAGACGATGTTCCCGCAGGCCAGGCAGTTACCCTCTCCGCCACTACGCCGATGGCGAACGTGAGACTGTCCTGCGAGCGTGTCGCCCCTCCCCACTAGGAATGTCTTACCCGCCGGCACTGACAGTCCATGCGGCGCGCACCCCCTGCCTCAGCTACGGGCGAACAACCTTGCGCCACCCGGCGCGCTTTCACGCACCCGCTTTCGCGACCGAGTGCTACGGAAGTCGCACTCTGTGTGACGGTCGGCGTAACCCACCACCCTGATTCGGCGTTCCGGGGACATGGCCCTCACTGTCCCGTCCCCCCGCGTGCCCTTCGAGGGCGACGCAGCGCAGTGGTACCGCAGTGAGCTCGGCTGGGCGGCGACGGAGGGCAGTCCCGTGGAACTGACGACAGGGGTGCATTTCGACGTGCTCGATGTACCCGCGGAGGCCGGAGCCGCGGTGCTGAGCCGCGTGGCCGGAACCGGTCCTGTGGCCCTCGCCGGGCCCAGAATGCAGCTGCTGGTGGCTGTGGGCAGCGCCGAGGAGCTGCCCGGACTCCTGGACTGGCTGGAATGGGGCGGGGTCGAGCTCGACCTGACGGCCACCGGCGCGGGCGGGCGGGTGACCGCCCCGCCGCCTCCCGGTTGTGCCGGCGCCCTGGAAGCCACCGTATGGCTGCGTCCCCCCGTGCCGGGGTGCGAGGCGGAGCTACCGGCTCTCACCGGCCTCGGGGGCAGTGGTGATGCCCCCGACCTCGCACGGCTCGTGGACACGGCGGCGACGGAGTGCCACCGCGTCCGACTGCTGCATACGGCACGCCGCTCGAATGCACGACGGACAAAAACTCAGCCGTTGGCCTTCTCGTAGGCCTCACGTACCGTCGCCGGAACGCGGCCGCGGTCGTTGACCTCAAAGCCGTTCGCCTTCGCCCAGGCGCGGATTTCGGCGGTGTCCTTGTTGCCGCCGGTCGCCGCGCGGCCCTTGCCGCGACCGGTCGCGGCACGGCCACCGGTACGCCGGCCGCTCTTCGCGTACGGCTCGAGCAGGTTGCGGAGCTTGTCCGCATTGGCGGTGGTGAGATCGATCTCGTAAGTCTTGCCGTCCAGTGCGAACGTCACCGTCTCGTCCGCCTCGCCGCCGTCGAGGTCGTCGACAAGAAGGACCTGAACCTTCTGTGCCACCGGATTTCCTTTCATCGAAAATGCAGTACGCGGAAAGGAAACCGCTTTTCCCTGAAAAACACAAACCCTTGGCAGAGGTTCAGAACCGCGAGAACACGGGAAACATGCGCGATTCGGACATAGGGATCCGTAGCTTGTGACGATCCGCCTTGTGACGATCAGAGGTGCAGAAGCATCCGGCTGTTGCCCAGGGTGTTCGGCTTCACTCGTTCGAGCCCCAGGAACTCCGCGACGCCCTCGTCATAGGAACGCAGGAGCTCTGCGTAGACATCGGTGTCCACGGGCGCCTGTGCCTCTCCGATCTCGACGAAGCCGTGCTTACCGAAGAAGTCGACTTCGAAGGTGAGACAGAAAACCCGGCGCACTCCCAGCCTGCGCGCAGTGGCCACCAGCTTCTCGAGAACCTGATGACCGATGCCATGCCCCTTGAAGGCGGGGTCCACGGCGAGAGTGCGTACTTCGGCGAGGTCCTCCCACATCACATGGAGGGCACCGCACCCGACAACCAGGCCGTCCTCGTCGCGTTCCGCGACCCAGAACTCCTGGATGGCTTCGTAAAGCGTCACCGTCGCTTTGTCGAGCAGGATGCCTTCGCCGACGTACGGGTCCACGAGCCGGCGGACGTCCGGCACATCGCCGGTCCTCGCACGCCGGACTGTGAAGGCATTTGCTGCGGCATAAGGCATGACCTGACGCTATCGCCCCGAAGCCCCCGGGTCCTCGGGGGCCTCGCTGCCCTGGACCAGGCGCACGGCGGCTCGCAGCGCCTCACGCTGCTCGGGGGACATCATGCCGAAGAAGGCGACAAGGGCGGCCGCGGGGTTGTCGCTCTTCGACCACGCTTCGTTCATCAGTGCGGCCGAGTAGGCGGCGCGGGTGGAGACCGCCGTATATCGATAGGCCCGGCCCTCGACTTCCCTGCGGACCCAGCCCTTCTGATGGAGATTGTCCATTACCGTCATGACCGTGGTGTAGGCGATGGACCGTTCCTGCTGGAGGTCTTCCAGCACTTCTCTCACCGTCACCGGCCGGTTCCATTGCCAGATCCGGGTCATGACGGCGTCTTCGAGCTCTCCCAATTGGCGGGGCACATCGCCACCATAGTGGGAGATCGATGATGAACCGACTATTGACGTAACAAAAAGGACGTACGGCGATGAATCCGCCGTACGTCCTCCGGGTTACGCCCTCTGTGTTGTCGTATCGTTCGCCTGCGTCAGGCGTCGCGCCCGGCCTGCGGGCCGGACTTGGCGCGAGCCAGCGCCGCGTCCACGACGGCGTCCTCCTTGGCCTTGTTCGGGCCGCCCTGGCTCTTGACGATTGTCACGACCAGACCGATGAAGAAGACGGCCATCACCACGGGGGGCACAAGCGCGGATACGTAGTCCATGACGACCAGAGTAACTAGCCGACGGCCCACTGCCCCGGCGGGGGCACGGGCTTGCGGCGCGGCGGAAAGACCTCCGACGGCTTGGGCACAGGGCGCTCGTCCGGTGCGGGCGGCTTGGGCTGCGGCTTCGGCTTCGGCTCGTCGGCGGCACGGCCACCGGGGAGAGCGAGAAGCCGGGCGCGGCGCGGGCCGGCGGGCGTGGCGGGCGCCGGCACCGTGACGGTCCGGCCGGCCAGCCTGCTCCGCACCGACCGCTCGGCCAGCTCCTGGCAGCGGCGCAGAACGGCCGCGGCGGCCGGGTTGCCGCGCAATGAGCGCAGCGCTGCGAGATCGTCCGGGCGGGGGTCGTAGCCGGCGGCCAGGGCGTCCTGGAGTCGTTCCAGATAGCCGGTGGCCGTACCGGGCAGGGCGTCACGGTAGCGGGCGAGGTCGGCGAGGAGGAACGCACGCAGTCGGCCTGCCTCGCGTACCGCCTCGTCGACGGAGTCGGCCAGGCGCAGACACTCCTGGACGTCGTGGTCGGCGAGGGGGACGGGGTGAAGGGCGACGGCGAGGGCGCGTCGGAGCACACGCAGCTCGTCCGCACCGAACGCCATGCCGCCACGTGATCCGTATGGCGTGGGCATGCCCCGACGATACGTCCTAATTGGACAAAATCCTCTTAGCGTCACAAAAGGGTTCGCGTGTCGCTCCGATCGGCCTCCCGCCCGGGACGGCCGAGGAGCGGTGCGCCGGGGGCCCGGTCGCGCGCGGCGGCGCGACCGGTGCAGAGCATGTGGTGTCAGAGGCGGGAGACGTTGCGTTCGTAGACCAGGCGGAGGCCGATCAGGGTCAGCCACGGCTCGTGTTCGTCGATCGCCGCCGCCTCTCCCAGCACCATCGGCGCCAGCCCGCCCGTGGCGATCACCGTCACGTCGTCCGGGTCCTCGGCGAGCTCGCGCTTCATGCGCTGGACGACACCGTCCACCTGGCCGGCGAAGCCGTACACGATGCCCGACTGCATCGCCTCCACGGTGTTCTTGCCGATCACGCTCCGCGGGCGGGCCAGCTCGATCTTGCGCAACTGGGCGCCCTTGACGCCGAGTGCCTCGACGGAGATCTCGATGCCCGGCGCGATCACCCCGCCCGCGTACTCGCCGCGTGCGCTGACCGCGTCGAACGTCGTCGCCGTGCCGAAGTCGACGACGATCGCGGGCCCCCCGTACAGATCCACCGCCGCGACCGCGTTGATGATGCGGTCCGCGCCGACCTCCTTGGGGTTGTCCATCAGGATCGGCACGCCGGTCTTGATGCCGGGCTCGACGAGAACAGCCGGGACGTCGCCGTAGTAGCGGCGGGTGACCTCGCGCAGCTCGTGCAGCACGGACGGGACAGTGGAGCAGATCGCGATGCCCTCGATACCGTCGCCGAGTTCGTCGCCGAGCAGCGGGTGCATGCCCATCAGGCCCTGCAGCAGCACGGCGAGCTCGTCCGCGGTGCGACGGGAGTCCGTGGAGATGCGCCAGTGCTCGACGATCTCCTCGCCGTCGAAGAGCCCCAGAACGGTGTGGGTGTTGCCGACGTCGATGGTGAGCAGCATCAGCCCTCGACCTCACGGAGGTCCAGGCCGATGTCGAGGATCGGGGAGGAGTGCGTCAGCGCGCCGACCGCGAGGTAGTCGACGCCGGTTTCCGCGTACGCGCGCGCGTTGTCCAGCACGAGGCGCCCGGAGGACTCCAGCACCGCGCGGCCCGCGACGAGCGTTACGGCCTCCTCGGTCTCTGCGGGAGTGAAGTTGTCCAGCAGGATCAGGTCGGCGCCGGCGTCGAGGACCTCCCGGACCTGGTGGAGGGTGTCCACCTCGACCTCGATCGCAAGGTCGGGGAAGCGGTCCCGCACGGCTTTGAAGGCTTCCGCCACGCCCCCGGCGGCGACCACGTGGTTGTCCTTGACCAGTGCCGCGTCGGACAGCGCCATGCGGTGGTTGACGCCGCCCCCGCAGCGCACCGCGTACTTCTCCAGGGCGCGCAGGCCGGGCGTTGTCTTGCGGGTGTCCCGGACCTTGGCCTTGGTGCCCTCGAGGACGTCGGCCCAGGCGCGCGTGGCCGTCGCGATGCCCGAGAGGCGGCAGAGGATGTTCAGCGCGCTGCGCTCGCCGGTGAGCAGGTCGCGGGTGCCCGCGGTGACGGAGAGCAGTTTCTGGCCGGCCTCGACGCGGTCGCCGTCCTCGACGTGCCGCTCCACCTCGAACTCGGTGGTGCAGACGATCGACAGGATCGCCTCCGCGACCCGCAGGCCCGCGACCGTGCCCGCCTCGCGGGCGGTGAAGTCGCCGGTGGCGACGGCGTCCTGCGGGACGGTTGCCGCGCTCGTGACGTCGATGCCGCCGTCGAGGTCCTCCTCGATGGCCAGGTGTGCGATGTCCTCGACCTGGACGGGGTCGAGCCCGGCTTCGGCGAGGAGCGTGGCGAGGGCGGGGTCGAGACCGCACTCGTACACCTCTTCGGCGCAGCCGCAATCGTCCCCGCAGCCGCCGCCGGCGGCCGGGGCGCCGATCTGGATCAGCGGTACGTCCACGGGGCTCGGACGTTCATCGGGCGTGCTCACGGTTACGGCTCCCTGGGGGCGTCGGGGACGGACAAGGTATCGGTGTGGGGGAAGGCGGTTCCCCCGGTGCGCCGGACGACGAGCCCGCGGTCGGGCGCGAGCCGTACGACGAGGTGGCGGCGCCAGTCGGCGTCGTCGCGCTCGGGGCGGTCCTCGCGCCAGTGGCAGCCGCGGGTCTCCTCGCGCTCCAGCGCGGCCGTGGTCAGCACCCGCGCCACACACAGCAGGTTGGAGGTCTCCCACGACTCGACGCCGGGCTCCGCCGCCTTGCCGGATCCTTCGCGGTCCTGCGCGGCGTTCACGTACACGTCCTCGAGCGCGGCGGCCGCCGCGGCGAGCGACTCGGCGGAGCGCAGCACACCCGCGCCGTGCGACATGATCCGCTGGATCTCCGCCCGCGCCTCGGGGGCGATGAGCGGCAGCAGGGACGGTGCCTCGGGCGGGGCGGGTGCGACCGCCGGCCAGGGCCGCAGGGAGGCGATGTCGGCGGCGATGCGCTCCGCGAAGACGAGGCCCTCGAGCAGGGAGTTGGAGGCGAGCCGGTTCGCGCCGTGGACGCCGGTGCAGGCGACCTCGCCGCAGGCGTACAGGCCGGGAACGGTGGTGCGGCCGTGCAGGTCGGTCCGGACGCCGCCGGAGGCGTAGTGGGCGGCCGGTGCGACGGGGATCGGCTCCGTCACCGGGTCGAAGCCGTGGGCCCGGCAGGCGGCGAGGATCGTGGGGAAGCGCTGCTCCCACATTTCGGCGCCGAAGTGGCGGGCGTCGAGGTACATGTGGTCGGCGCCCTGTTCGTGCATCCGCCGCATGATGCCCTTGGCGACGATGTCGCGCGGGGCGAGCTCGGCCAGCTCGTGCTGCCCGGCCATGAAGCGGACACCGTCGCCGTCGACGAGATGGGCGCCCTCGCCCCGTACCGCCTCCGAGACCAGCGGCTGCTGGCCCTCGCTGTCCACGCCGAGGAACAGCACGGTCGGGTGGAACTGCACGAACTCGATGTCGGAGACCTCCGCCCCGGCGCGCAGCGCGAGCGCCACGCCGTCGCCGGTGGAGACCGCCGGGTTGGTGGTCGCGGAGAAGATCTGGCCCATGCCGCCGGTGGCCAGCACCACCGTGGGGGCGTGGACCGCGCCGACGCCGTCGTGCTGGCCCTCGCCCATGACGTGCAGGGTGATGCCCGCCGTGCGGCCCTGCGCGTCGGTGAGCAGGTCGAGGACCAGGGCGTTCTCAATGGTGCGCAGGCCCTTGTCGCGGACCGCGTCGACGAGCGCGCGGGAGATCTCCGCACCGGTCGCGTCGCCGCCCGCGTGCGCGATACGGCGGCGGTGGTGGCCGCCCTCCCGGGTCAGTTCGATCTCGCCGGAGGAGGGGTCGGTGTCGAAGAGCGCGCCCGTGGCGATCAGCCGACGGACGGCGCCCGGGCCCTCGGTGACCAGGGTGCGTACGGCCTCCTCGTCGCACAGGCCGGCGCCGGCGACCAGGGTGTCCTCCAGGTGCTGCTCGGGAGTGTCGCCGTCGCCGAGAGCCGCGGCGATACCGCCCTGGGCCCAGCGGGTGGAACCGTCGTCGAGGCGCGCCTTGGTGACGACCACCGTGTCCAGGCCCGTGGCGGCGCAGCGCAGCGCGGCGGTGAGGCCGGCGACACCGGAACCGACCACGACGACGTCTGCCTCGATGGCCCAGCCGGGGGCGGGGGCGGTCAGCCGTATTCCGGTCACTTGGAGGCTCCGTTGGTCAGGGCGGTCCCGGAACTCCCGGTCCGGGGATTCGCCGTCCCGAAATTCAGGGGGATGTTGTCGATGAGCCGGGTGGATCCGACCTTCGCGGCGACGGCCAGGACCGCGTCGCCGGCGTGGTCGTCGGCGACCTCCTCGAAGGTGGCCGGGTCGATGAGCGCCACGTAGTCCAGGACGAGCGGCGGGTCCGCCTTCGCGGCCTCGTCCAGGACGGCCCGTGCCGCCGCCCGAACGGCGTCGGCGCCGATGGCCGGCCAGGCCTGGGCGACCGCGTGTGCGTCGGCCGCGGCGCGGGCCTCGCCGAGCGCGGAGAGGGCAGCGGCACGTGCGGGTGCCGCGGGCACGACTTCCGCCCTGGCGTGCAGGGCCTGCTGGGCGGCCAGCCGGTCCCGGGCCGCGAACAGGGCACGGGAGAGGGCGAGCGCGGTCTCGCGCTCCGGCGCGGACAGGTAGCGGTTGCGGCTGGAGCGGGCCAGACCGTCCTCCTCCCGCACCGTGGGCACGCCCACGATCTCGACCGGGAAGTTGAGGTCTTCGGCCATCCTGCGGATGAGGGCGAGTTGCTGGGCGTCCTTCTGCCCGAACAGCGCCACGTCGGGGCGGGTGAGGTGCAGCAGCTTGGCGACGACGGTGAGCATGCCGTCGAAGTGGCCGGGCCGCGTGCTGCCTTCGAGGCGCTCACCCATGGGGCCCGCGGTGATGCGGACCTGCGGCTCCCCGCCGGGGTAGACCTCGTCGGCCGACGGGGCGAACACCACGTCGGCGCCCGCCTCTTCGGCCGTCGCGAGATCGGCGTCGAGCGTGCGCGGATAGCGGTCGAGGTCCTCGCCCGCGCCGAACTGCAGCGGGTTGACGAAGACGGTGACGATGACGAAGCCCTTGTCGCCGACGCGCTCGCGGGCGGCGCGGATCAAGGCGGCGTGTCCGTCGTGGAGGGCGCCCATGGTCATCACGACGGCGGTACGGCCCCGGGGGGCGAAGTGCCCGACCACGTATGCCAGGTCCTCACGCGTCGGTACCAGCTCGAAGGCGCGGCTCATCGCAGGTCTCCCTCGGCCAGGACGCCCAGCAGATCCTCCGCGAGCTCCGGTTTGAGCATGCCGTGCGCGAGGGCGCGGTCGGCGGTCGTACGGGCCATCGCCAGATACCCGGAGACGGCGGCGGGCGCGTGCTTGCGCAGCTCGGCGACGTGCGCCGCGACCGTGCCGGCGTCGCCGCGGGCGACCGGGCCGGTCAGGGCGGCGTCTCCGGACCGCAGGGCGTTGTCCAGCGCGGCGCCGAGGAGGGGGCCGAGCATCCTGTCGGGGGCGGCGACCCCCGCGGTACGCAGCAGGTCCATCGACTGGGCGACCAGGGTGACGAGGTGGTTCGCTCCGAGGGCGAGTGCCGCGTGGTAGAGCGGGCGGTTCTGCTCCTCGATCCACTCGGGCTCGCCGCCCATCTCGATCACCAGCGCCTCCGCCGCCAGCCGCAGCTCCTCCGGCGCCGTCACACCGAACGAGCAGCCCGCCAGCCGCTGCACGTCCACCGCGGTCCCCGTGAAGGTCATCGCGGGATGCAGAGCCAGCGGCAGCGCTCCGGCCCGCAGGGCGGGCTCGAGGACCTTGGTGCCGAACCGTCCGGAGGTGTGCACCAGCAGTTGCCCCGGCCGTACGGCGCCGGTCTCGACGAGGCCGTCGACCAGGCCGGAAAGCGCATCGTCCGGGACGGTGAGCAGCACCAGCTCCGCGCGCGCGAGCACATCGGCGGGCGGCACCAGCGGCACGTCCGGCAGCAGCGCGGCGGCACGGCGCCGGGAGGCGTCGGACACTCCGGAGACGGCGACCGGACGGTGTCCGGCGAGCTGCAAGGACGCGGCCAGAGCCGGTCCCACCCGGCCCGCTCCGACCACACCGACGGTGAGCCGGGCGGGGCGGTCCCGCGGGTCGAGCGGTTCCTGTGCTGCTGTGGGATTCACGCGACGGTGCCTTCCGTTCCAGTCCGCAGGGGTACCGGACGATTTCTCGTCACGATGCTACGCCAGCGTTTCCGGCACCCCCGCAGTTGTCCACAGGCTGTGGGCGATGATCGGACCGTGACCGACACGAGTGAAACGAACGAGCAGGACCAGAGGAAGCGAAGGCTCACCGCGTGGCGCGCCTCCGACCGTGTACTGGCCCGGGGCTCCGCCGACCGGCGCATCTCGGAGCGTCTCGCGGAGCTCGCCGCCCACGCGGGCGACGTGTACGACCTCGACGACTGGACGGACGTGTACGGCAGCGGGGTCGTCGAGGAGCTGGAACGGCGAACCGCCGCGCTGCTCGGCTTCCCGGCCGCGGCGTTCTTCCCGACCGGCACGATGGCCCAGCAGGCGGCGCTGCGCTGCTGGGCGGGCCGCACGGGGAACGCGACGGTCGCGCTCCATCCGCAGGCGCACCCGGAGGTGCACGAACGCTCGGCCTTCTCCGTGGTGAGCGGACTGCGCACGGTCCATCCCACGACCGAGCCGCGGCTGCCCACCGCCGACGAGGTGCAGGACTGCGACGAGCCGTTCGGCACGCTGATGCTCGAACTGCCGCTCAGGGACGCCGGCTTCGTGCTCCCCACCTGGGACGAGCTGGTGGCGGTCGTCGACGCGGCGCGGGAACGTGATGCGGTGGTGCACTTCGACGGCGCACGTCTGTGGGAGTGCGCCCCGCACTTCGGCAGGCCGCTCGACGAGCTCGCGTCACTGGCGGACAGCGTGTACGTCTCCTTCTACAAGTCCCTCGACGGCATGTCGGGGGCGGCACTCGCCGGCCCCCCGTCGCTGATCGACGAGGCACGCGCGTGGCGGCACCGTTACGGGGGGCAGCTGTTCCAGCAGTACCCGGCCGCGCTGTCGGCGCTGCTGGGACTCGAGCGGGAGCTGCCCCGGCTGCCGTCGTACGTGGCGCACGCGAAGGTGGTCGCGGCCGCGCTCACGGACGCCTTCCGCGCTGCCGCCGCCCCCTGGTTCCGCATCAACCCGGCCGTCCCGTACACGCACCAGTTCCAGGTCTGGCTGCCGTACGACAAGGACGTGCTGAACACGGCGGCCCTGTCGCAGTCGGAGGAGACGGGCGTGACGCTCTTCCGCCGCTGGTTCTCGGAGGGCTGCCCGCCGGGAGTCTCCGTCACGGAGGTGACGGTCGCCGCCGAAGGCCTGGAGTGGACGGCGGAGGACGTGGCGGCGGCGGTGTCGGAGTTCATACGCCGCGTGCGGCTGGGTGTGTCCGCACCCGACTGACGCCACAAGCCGCGGAACGCGCTGTCGGGGGGCGGGGCCGGCCCGCGACAGCGAGCCACCGGCCCGCCGCCGGCCCGGGCGAACAGGCCAACGGGCCGTGGCCTGGATCGTGGGCCTCCTCGGACACCAGCTCGGCCTGCACGCACCCGGCGAGAAGGACCTCAAGGCCTCCGCCACCGTCATGCACCACCTGCTG
>NZ_JBEXRZ010000209.1:0-13077 GCF_040613325.1 Streptomyces sp. NPDC006283
GGCCCCTGCGGCCCTGGCCCGCGTCCCCGTCGGTGCGGTGGTGCGCCCGCTCGTCACGGTGACCGGGCTGACGGTCGCGTACTACCTGCTGCCCATGGACGCCACGGGGGACAGCGGGAGCGTCGCCGCCCTGGTCCTTGGAATGGTCGGGGTGGCTGTGCTCTTCGGCTGGCACATGCGGGCCATCACGCTTTCCCCGTACCCTCGCCTGCGGGCAGCCGAGGCCATTGCGAGCACCCTCTCGCTCTTCCTCCTGCTCCTCTCCACCGCCTATTACCTCCTGGAGCATTCGAACCCGGGCAGCTTCTCGGAATCCCTCAACCGGACGGACGCGCTCTACTTCACGCTGACGACCTTCACCACGGTCGGCTTCGGGGACATCACCGCCGTGTCCGGACCCGCGCGGGTGATGACGATGCTTCAGATGCTGGGCAATCTCGTTCTGGTCGGCGTGGCGGGGCGGATGGTGGTGCACGCTGTGCAGCGCGGTGTCAGCCGGCGGGACTCCGCCGCCGCGCCGCCCGGGTCCCGCCGGGACGCAGAGGGTCAGGGTCAGGCCCCCTAGGTTTCAACACTCTCGAACGCTTCCGCGGGATCCCCTGGTGCCCGGCGTGACACGAGAGCGGCCCCCGCCGCAGGGCGGGGGCCGCTCGATGCCGTACCGGGCGGGGCTACTTCAGCGCGAAGGCCCGGATGATCTCCTGTTCGACGCTGAGGCCGTCGGGGCCCTTGGCGGACGCACGCAGCGAGACGAACGAACCCGGGCGGTCCGGGGTGGTGAACCTCGCCGTCCAGCGGCCGTCCGCCGTCTTCGACACCGGCACCCCCCGCCAGGTCTGGCCGTCGTCGTACGACACGGACAGGGTGGCCGTGTTGCCCTTGAACTGCTCACCGTCGAACCAGTGCTGGGTCTCGGCGCCCAGCCCCATCGTGAGCTTCCGGCCCGCCTCGGCGTTGCCCCGCAGGTCCGTGGGCACGTCGAAGGAGAGGTTGAGCAGCTTGAGGCCGTACTGCTGGTAGTCGCCCTCCGCGTTCGGGTGGTGCGTGAACCCGTACTCGGTGCGGACCTTCGTCGAGGTCCGCCACACCGCGGCGTCACGGGACGACACCGCCACCACCCGGTAGGGCTTGGTCTCCCGGGGCAGGCTGACGGAGAACGCGCGGCCCTTCGACTGCTTGACCAGCGTGTCGCCGTCGTACAGGGAGATGGTGCCCGCGTCGTACTCGGCGTTGGGCATCGCGCCGGAGTGCCCGCGGCCCGAGTCCGACCACATGGGGATGTTGACCTGGACGCCGTTGTACTGGGTGTGCGTGCTGATGTATCCGTAGCCGAAGCGTGGGTGCTGCACCGGGGCGAACCACTCGGCGGTGTAGGTGCGGTCGGCCCGGTAGCGATCGGTGTCGCCGCGCTGTTCCAGGTCGGCGAAGTAGTCGAAGCCGGCCTTGTGGTTCTCGTACCAGAAACTGTTCCCTTCCTGCGGTGTGACGTACTCGGTGCGCACGGCCGGGAAGGCCTCGTACTCCGCGAGGCCCACGCCGCGGCCGCGGCCGATCTCGCGGACGGGGACGTAGTAGCGGAAGCCGCTGCCCACGGTGTCCTTGTGGCCGTAGTACTTGCTGGTGACCTTGGCCAGGTCGTCGTCGTCCGGGCGGTAGTCCAGGGCGCGGTCCGGGATCGCGTCGCGGTACACCCGCGCCAGGTCGTACAGGTAGTCCGGGAAGCGCTGCTGGTCCACCCGCAGGATGCCGCGGCCCGACTTCGCCTCGGCGATCAGCCGGGCGCCGTCCCCGGCGCGGGCGGACGCCACGGTGATCTCCTGGCTTCCGTAGCCCTCGTACAGGCGGCCGCGGCCGTCGTTGACGCTGATCAGCATGGCCGCACCGGCCGCGGCGGCGTTCTTGCCGCGGGTCTCGGCGTCGACCTCGTCACTGCGCTCGACGACGACGGCCTTGCCGCGGGCGTCGATCCCGGCGTAGTCGGCCGCGGCGCCCTTGCCCGCGTAGACGGTGGCGAGCTTGCTACGGCCGTCCTTGTACGCGGTGCCGTACTGGCCGGTCAGCTGGACGTCGCGCCCGCTTCCCGTCTCGGCGTCGAGGAACTCCTCGCGCAGCCGCCAGCGCGTCATGACGCTGAACTCGCCCTTGCTGACCTTCTTGGTGGGGCTCAGATAGACCGTGTCGTAGCGCGGCAGCAGGACGAACTGGCTGTCGAAGCCGACACCGCCGGAGCCGGTGCCGTCCTCGTACATCCGGTGGAAGTCGAGGATCGTCTGCGAGACCTCGGCCTCCTTCGGGGCCCGCACGTCGGCCGCACGCGCCTTGCTCGCGTCCAGCGTCACCGTGGTCGGCCCGGTCACCACCGTCTCCGGGGCGGTCAGCATGGCCACGCCCAGCGAGTCGGGGCGCTCCCCCTCGACATCCAGATAGGACCAGGCGGTGTACGTGCCCGGGGGCAGCCGCAAAGTCGTCTTACCCTGCACGGCGACGCCCATGGGTGTGTGGTTGCCTTCGAAGGTGAGAGCAACGATCCCGTCGGCGGGCTTGCCGTCCCGCCCCTTCAACTCCAGCGTGAAGTCGTAGAGTTCACGCTCCTTGTACAGAGCGAAGCCGGTGTGGGCCGCGACGGTGTCGCCGTTGCGGGCGATGACCTGGCCGGAGAAGGAGGTGTTGGACGGGACGTTGGCCGGGTCGAGGGTCAGTGTGACGTCGGTGGAGCCGTTCGCGGGGACGGTGACGGTCGAGGCCGACAGGGTGTACGCCGGGGCGTCGGTGTCGAGCGACAGGTCCAGCGTGACATCGGCGGAGCCCGTGTTGCGGTAGGTAAGGGTGCGCTCGGTCTTCGCGGCGCCCTCGTAGGGCCACTTGTAGACCGCGGCCGGCACCGATCCGGTGGCCTCGATCGTGGTGTCGACGGCCTTGATGACGTCCAGTCGGCCGGTGCCCATCGAGTACGGGGTGTAGGCGTCCAGCTTCTTCGAGGTGGACATCAGCGCGTTCTTGATGCGCCCACCGTCCCAGTCGGGGTGGCGCTGCTTGAGGATGGCCGCGGCGCCCGCGACGTGCGGGGTGGCCATCGAGGTGCCGTTCATCGACCGGTACATGCCGCCCGTCCACCCCGGCACCGCCTGTGAGGCGGCGGCGCTGATCGCCACGCCGGGCGCGGAGATGTCCGGCTTCAGGGCATAGGAGTTGACCAGCGGGCCCTGGCTGGAGAACGAGGCGCGCTTGTCGCTCTTGTCGACCGCGGCGACGGTCAACGCCGAGGCGGCCGAGGCGGGCGAGCTGACGCTGCCGGGGCTGGAGGAGTTGCCGGCCGCGATCACGAAGAGCGGGCCGCCGTTCGCCGACAGGGCGTTCACGGCCTGTGCCTCGGGCGAGTTGCCGTCGTCGCCGCCCTGCGAGCCGAGGCTCATGGACACGATGTCGGCGCCCTGGGCCTTCGCCCATTCCATACCCTCGACGATGCCGGACTCGCTGCCGTAGCCGCTGTCCGCGAGCACCTTGCCCACCAGCAGGCCGGCGCCCGGTGCCACACCCTTGTTCGCGCCGTCCGAGGCGGCGCCGGAGCCGACGACGGTGGAGGCGACGTGGGTGCCGTGGCCGTGGCCGTCGGTGACTTCCTCGCCGGGGATGAAGCTCTTCGTTGCGACGATGCGGTCCTTGACGTCCGGGTGTGCCGGGTCAATGCCGCTGTCCAGTACGGCGACCTTGGTGCCCGTACCGTCGAAGCCCTTCGCCCAGGCCTGCGGGGCGCCGACCTGCGGCACGGACTCGCTGAGGGCGGCCTTCACCCGGCCGTCCAGCCACAGCTTCCCGATCCCGCCGTCGAGCGTCCGGGCGTTCGTCGCGGCGGTCGTGACGGCGTTCCAGAAGGCGCGCGCCCGGTCCTTGTCGGCTTTGAGCGCGGTCGCGCCGATCGACTCGAGAGTACGGACCTTGGCAGCACCCATCGGGGCGGCCGGAGGCTGCGCGGAGCGGGACTTGGGAGCGGCAGCGATCACCGGGATGCCGTCCGCGTGCTTGTCGTCCAGCTTCATCTCGGCGAGGTCGGTGACGTTGAACAGCCTGCGGTCGACCCGGTCGGCGGCCAGCAGCGGCATCACCTCGGCCGGGAGTACGTAGGTGTCCTCGCCGTAGCGCTGGATGTGCACGCCACCGGTCGCTCCGTCGGGGCGGTCGACGGTCACCACGTCGTTGTCACCCGGGAGTTCCTGGTAGTGCACGACGTCGCCGGTGATCAGCGTGATGTCGTAGGAGTCGGTACCGTCCTGCCGTGGGGCCTGTGCCGGGCCCGTCGTGCCGGCGTTCGCCGCGCTCTGGGACAGCAGCAGCCCGCCGCCGAGCGCGAGCGCGGTGGCGGTCGCGGCCAGCGCGGACAGCCGTCTGGATATGAAGGTCATGCCCGAGAGCTTTATGGAGCGTCAATCTCCGCGCACCGGCCCGTGCACGGCGGGTAGCCGCCGTGGCGGCTACCCGCCGCCCATGGGACAACGGCCTGGTCCGGCGACGAGGGCGACGTCCACCCGGCTCGTACCCGCCTTCACCGCGCCGGCCGGCCAACGGCTTGTGCGGTCAGTTCGGCCCAGACCGTCTTGCCGTCCTCTCTGTAGTGGACCCCCCAACTCTCTGCGAGGATCGCGCAGATGTGCAGTCCACGGCCGCCTTCGTCGACCGCCTTGGCGTGGCGCAGGTAAGGGGCGGCGAGCGTGGCGTCGTCGACTTCGCAGATCAGTGTCTTCTCCCCGCGGATCATGCGAAGGGTGATCGGGGAAGCGCCGTAGCGGATGGCGTTGGTGACCAGTTCGCTGACGACGAGCTCGGCGGCGAACGGATCGACCGCGAGACCCCACTCCCGCAGACGGGCCCGCGCCTGCCGCCTGGCCGGTCCGACCGACCGGAACTCGCCCGTCACATTCCACTGGGCAAGCTCGTCGGGGCCCAGGTGCCGGGTACGCGCGACGAGCAGGACACGGTCCGGGGCCAGAAGGCGATGGACGTCGTCTGCCATCTGCTGCGGTCCGTGATCCGGGTGCGCGAGGGCGGCGACCAGGCGGTGGGGCGGGGGGCCCTCCTCGCGTGTGGCCGCAGGAGAGGCGAGGCAGATCGTGCTCCCCTCGGGCAGCACGAGACTGGCGCTGGCGAACGGGGGGCCTGCCTCTCCGAGGAGAGGTCCCTCGCTCACGGGGGTGGTGTCCACGGTGCCGTCCGGGCGGACGATCGCGAGCAGCGACCGGCCGGCCCGGGCGATGTCGAGCCGTCCGCCGACGGGATCGTGGACGGCGAACGTGCAGTGCGCGGTGGGTTCATCGACACCCTGCGCGCTTCCCTGCTCGCGGGCGAGCCGCAGGACCGTGGAGTGCAGCCGGGCCAGGAGCTCGTGCGGATCGAGGTCCAGGGTGACCAGGCTGTGGACCGCTGTCCGTAGCCGGCTCATCGTGGCGACCGCGCTCAGGCCCGGGTCCTCGACCTGCCCGACCACCAGGGCCACGCGGGCACCGGAGAGCGGCAGCGTGTCGAACCAGGACCCGGCGCCGCTGCCGCCCGCGCGGTGCCGCTGCGCGATCTCGACGGCCCGCCGTGTCTGCCGCTCCTGCCGGACGGGCCAGCTCTGCAGAGCGGTCATGACGATGTGCTCGCGGGTGAAGCGCAGCGCGTTCTCCAGGCTGCTCGCGGTGCGTGTCGTGATGCCCTCCACCAGGTCCACGTCACCGGCGGTGAACGGCTCGCCTCCGGTCCGGCGCTCGAAGGCGACCACTCCGAAGATCTGGTCCCGCGCCGACAGCGGCGCCACCAGCCGCCGCCCATCGGCTGTGCTGTCCCCACCCGGACGATCCCCCGTCCGCGCGGGCAGGATTACGGGGGATGCGGGCAGCCCCGGCCCGAACAGCCCGGGCAGCAGCACCGAACCCGTCGGTGGTGCCGGGCAGTCGGCATGGGTACTGCCCGCCGCGGTGCAGCGCAGCAGCAACGCGCCGTCGTCGGGCGTCAGTTCCGGCGCCTTGCCCTGCAGGACGTCGTCCTTGAGCGCCACCACGGCACTGTCCGCGAAGTCCGGCACCATGACGTCGACCAGCTCGCCGGCCGTGCGCTCCACATCCAGACTGCGGCCGATCCGCTCCTGGGCCTCGTGCAGGAGGCGCAGGCGGGTCTGCGCGCGTTCCCGCTCGGTCACATCCACTGTTGTCGCCACCAGCCCCAGGGTGCGGCCCGCCTCGTTGCGCAGGCGGTGGACCGACATCGAAACAACGTGCTCACGTTCCGGGTCCGCGAGTGGCCGGCTCCGCAGCAGTACGTCACCGGCCGGCCGTCCCGTGGCGAGCACCTCCCGGAGCATGTCCTCGTCGATACGCACCCCCATCGGCGCGTATGCCGTCGCCGCCGGGAGACCGATGATGCTCTCCTGGGGGACCCCGCGCACGCCGATGGCCACCGGGTTCACCCGCACCACCCGTAGCTGTGGGTCCAGGACGTGCAGGCCGATGTCCGCCTGGGTGAACACGGCGTCGAGGATCGCCTCACCCAGCCCTGGCAGGCTGTCCTCCTGGTCCTGCCACACCCCCCAGGTTCGTTCCGGGGATCCGCCTGTCAGCGGCGCGACACGCCATGAACGCCACGAGGGCGTGGAGCTGACGAGCTCGAACACACTGCGCCCCAGGACGTCTTCCTCCGGGCGCACGAAGAGGTGCTGAGCTCTCTCGCTGCACCCCACGACCTGGCCGTGAGCATCCAGGGTGAGGAGGGGGGCGTCGTGCGCTGACATCGCCACCTGCCTGAGTCGGTGTCGGGTGCATGAGTCAGGTCGTACGCGTATGTCGGCGGGCCGTCCTTGACGCAGAGTGCGTGGCCGCCGAAGTGGCCGCCGTGGGCGAAGTGCATCCCTGAGGTGCCGGGGCCGGGCAGGTCGACGAGGGCGCCGGTCGTGGGCCGGTGGACACCGAGTCGCGGACATCCAGGGTGATCCCACCCCGGAACGTTTCAGACATAGCCGATTCCCTCGTGAGCAGACGCGTCCTCCTGCCCCCTCACACCTGTGCGGCGTCGGGCGGCTGCCAGCAGTCTCTGCGACAGAGACGGCTGCTGCCCGCGCCGGCGTACGAACGGGTGACCCGTCCGCGCCCGGCCTCGTGTCCCGTTCGGCACCGACGACGACGGTGTCCGCCGTGGCCCCACGTCAGGCGCTGCGGTAGCGCCGCCGACCACCTCGCGGTTCTCGACTGAGCACCTCGACGCGGGCCGGCACCGGGATGCCGACGCTCCGCCGGGGCGGCTGCGCCGTCCGCCCGCGCGGTCGGCATCGCACCACAGTGGGCCGGGCATCGATCCCGGCAGGGGGCGGTCGGCCATCGACACCGTCCGCCTGCCGGAACGGTCAGAGCCATCCTCTGCGGGCCGCCTGGACACCCGCCTGGAAGCGTGTTTCCACACCGAGTTCGGCCATCAGCTCGGTGAGTCTGCGCCCCACTGTCCGCTCGGTCACGCCGAGGGACCGGGCGATGGTGCGGTCCTTCATGCCGGACGCCATCAGTGACAGCAGCTCGCGGTCCCTGACGGACGGGCCGCCGTCCTGTGCCGCGGCCGCGTCGAGGGGTGTGGCACGCGCCCACAGGCCCTCGAAGCAGCAGACGAGGGCGTCGACGAGGGCCGACTCGTGCACCAGGAGCCGGACGCTCGGGTCCTGCTCGGCGTAGGACACGGGCAGCAGCGCGGTGGTCCGGTCGACGACGAACATCTTCAGGGTGACGTCCGGCAGGAGCCTGGCCTGTTCGCCGGCCTCGGTGCAGCGGCGCATGGCCGCCATGTGCTCGGGCGACGCCAGCGCCTCGCGGGCGTAGACGAACCGGTAGGCGACACCGTCCGCGAGCCGGCTCAGTTCGAGGTCGTTCGGGTTGCTCTGGCCGCCGATGTACGGCGGTGCGTCGACCGCGATGATCTCCTCGCGCGCCTCGAGCTGGAGCCGGGACACCGCGGCCAGTACGGCGTCCTCGCCCTCCAGCAGCTCGACGACCGGCTTCCCCTCGCGTGCGGGCCGAGCGCGCAGCCGGTCGGCCAGTTCCTCGACGTGTATCTGCATCTGGGCGAGGTCGCCGCGTCGGCGGCTGATCAGCGCGGGGAGGGCCTCGTCGGGTGCGACGAGGGCGTACAGCGCGGGAGTGAAGCCGAGTTGCTGGACGAGCCCGTGGTCGAGGAGGCCGCGGACAGCGGGTCGCAGTTCGGCCGGGGAGCAGCCGACGCTCTCCGCGAGCTCTTCCGCCGTGGCCCGGTTCAGGTCGAGGAGGGCGAGGTAGGCGTCGTTCTCGAGCCGGCCCAGACCGACGGGCTCCAGCAGGAACACGTGTACCTCCCACGCCGACGGTGGGGCGTCTGCGTGGGGGACTGTAGGTCGCACCCCGATGAACGTCAAGTTCCCCTCAACCACGCACAGGAGACCACCGGTTCGCGAGACATGCGGTGTCTGCTGCGTTTCATCCCACCCGTCCCTGCTGAACAGGACATTGTCCGGAACCGGAAACGCACAACGATTTACAGGGAGTTGAGGGCGGCCCAATTCTTGTCCCGAGCCCGCCGCGGCTGTTCAACCCCCCACCCCTCACGCCGCGGCGGAGCTCCCCTGCCGTCAACCCCCCACGGGACAGGCCATCCGGCCACAGGGACGGCATGCCTGGACAAGGAGCATCGATGCACCGGAGAACCGCATCACCGCCTGCACGGAAGATACTCGGGACGGCGCTCGCCGCCGGTCTGACCGCCACCGCGCTGGCTGTCGTGCCGAGCACGGCGACCGCCGCCGAGGGAAGCATCCTGGGAGCCGGCGCGCGCAACACCGTCAAGGACAGCTACATCGTCGTCCTCAAGGACGACACGACGGCGAAGGGTGTCCGGCAGCTGAAGGCCGCCCTCACCAAGCGCTACGGCGGCAAGGTCGGGCACACCTACACCTCCGCGCTCAAGGGCTTCTCGGTCAGGATGACCGAGAAGCAGGCCAAGCGGCTCGCCGCCGACCCGGCGGTCGCCTACGTCGAGCAGGACACCAAGGGCTCCCTGCAGGCGGTCTCCTCCTGGGGTCTGGACCGTGTCGACCAGGGGAGCCTGCCGCTCAACGGCGCCTATACGGCGCCCAACACCGGCGCGGGCGTCACCGCGTATGTCATCGACACGGGCATCCGCACCTCGCACACCGACTTCGGCGGACGCGCGTCCTGGGGCACGAACACCGTCGACAGCAACAACACTGACTGTCATGGGCATGGCACCCACGTCGCCGGCACGGTCGGCGGCACGTCCTACGGTGTCGCCAAGGGCGTCAAGCTGGTCGGCGTCAAGGTCGTCAACTGCGCCGGTGGCACCACCGCGACCGCGATCGCGGCCGGTATCGACTGGGTCACGCGCAATGCCGTCAAGCCCGCCGTCGCCAACATGAGCTTGAAGTATCCCAGTCTGGCCGTCGCGACGGCCGTGAAGAACTCCGTCGCCTCCGGCATCGTCAACGTCGCCGCGGCCGCCAACGACTACGGCGCCGACGCCTGCAACGTCACGCCCGCCAGGGTGCCGGAGGCGATCACCGTCGGTTCTACCACCCGTACCGACACCAGGTCGGACTTCTCCAACATCGGGCCCTGCATCGACATCTGGGCGCCTGGCACCGCCATCGTCTCGGCCGGCATCGCGAGCAACACCGCCTCCGCGACGATGAACGGCACGTCGATGGCCGCGCCGCACGTGGCGGGCGCCGCCGCGCTCTACCTCTCGGCCAACCGGACGGCCACTCCCGCCCAGGTGCAGTCCGCCCTCAAGGACAACGCCACCAAGGGCAGGCTGACCGGCATCGGGTCCGGTTCGCCCAACAACCTTCTCTACACCGGCTTCATCGGCCAGTGATGGCGGCCTGACCCCTGCGACAGCCTGTCCGGCCGGTATCCCCGTTTTCTGCCCCCGGCCGGACAGGCCATGGGCCCGATCACCACCTTCCCCCCACGCCGAACGAGGTTCCCGTGCAAGCGAAGTTCACCCGATGGCTCGCCGCGGCCGCGACTGCTGCGGCCGTCGCGGCCGGCACTTCCCCCGCCGGCTGACACAACACACCAACGGCACCGGTGCCGCCGCCGTCCCCCGACGCGGGCGCCGCGGTTCACCAGCGGCGTCCCCCTCAGCGGCGGCACCGGAACCGTCCGCCGGGCACAGCCGGGCGCATCCGGGTGTCCGTGCCGGGCCGCCTCCGGAGCGGACCGGCTGCGCTCGCCCGGTGCAGGACCCCCCCCAAAGCTGCCGGCCCGGCAGGCGTTCCGCGGTCGTGATCGCCGAAGCGGCCGCTCGTCGCCGTGCCCCTGACACGAGGAGACCGATAGTCATGAAGCCGAACCGCCTGGGCATCGCAGCGGGGGGCGTCGCGCTACTTCTGATCGGGGGCTGCCAACTGGTGACGGTCCAGGACGCGCGACGCGAGCCGATCGTCATCGGAACGGCCAGCGGCCTCACCGGCTTCGATCCCGCCGGGGCGTACGACAGCGGGTCCTTGGCCGTGTACAACAACGTCTACCAGAGCCTGCTCACCTTCGACGCGGGGTCGCCCGTCCCCAGACCTGACGCGGCCAAAGAATGCGGCTTCACCGACTCCGCGCTCAGGACCTATCAGTGCGAACTCCGCGACGACATCGTGTTCTCCAACGGGAATCCGGTATCCGCCACAGCGGTGAAGCACTCCTTCGAACGCATCCTGCGCATACGTCACCCCCTGGGGCCCGGTCCGCTGTTTGCAAATCTGCATTCGGTCGGGGCCCGCGATTCTCTCGTGACCTTTCACCTCAACACAGCGGATGCCACCTGGCCTTACAAGATCGCCACGGCCTCGGGTTCGATCGTCGATCCGGCCGAGTTTCCCTTCGACAAGCTACGCGAGGACGGGAACCCGGTCGGATCCGGTCCGTATGCGGTGTCCTCGTACCGGAAGGGAAAGGAAGTCGGCCTCGAACCGAGCCCCACATACAAGGGGGCCGTGACGAGGAAAGGCTCACCAGTACACATCCGCTACTACCCGACCGCGCAAGACGTCGAGACGGCCTGGACAGCCAAAGCCATCGACGTCGCTTACATGGGACTGCCGTCCGCAGCCCTCGCACAGATCGACCCCGGCGACGCGGACGTGCGCCTCTCCATCGGGGAGAGCGCGTACGTGCGCTACCTCGCGATGAACCTGCGCTCCCCACGAAGTCCCTTGACGGACGTGGCAGCCCGCCGAGCAGTCGCCGCCCTCGTCGACCGCGGACGACTGACCAGCGAGGTGTTCACACACACGGTGACGCCGCTGTACTCCCTCGTCCCCCAAGGCGTCACCGGTCACGACACCGCATTCTTCGACGAATACCCTGAAATGGATTCCCGGTACGCGGCGCAGCGCCTTCGTTCCGCCGGCATCACCACTCCGGTGCCCATCACACTGGGCCACCAGAACGGCCCCGCCGCCATGGAGGCAAAGGAGCTGAAGCAGCAACTGGAGAAGAACCGCCTGTTCCAGGTCGAGCTTGTCGAGGAAGCCGACTGGAGTACCTATCAAAAGCGGTGCGAACGTGGCGAGTTCGACGCCTTCACCACAGCATGGGCACCCGACTTCTCCGACCCGGACAACTTCGTGCAGCCGTTGGTGGGGACAGGCAACACCCTTCACAACGGATACACCTCGGCCGAGGTCGACAAGGCGATCCAGGACACACAGCGACACACCGATCGAGGCGAAACCGTCCCGCAGTTCCAGTCGATTCAGCGTACCGTCGCTCGGGATGTCCCACTGGTCCCTCTGTGGCAGAAGAAGAACCATGTGGTAACCCGCGCCACTGTCACAGGCGGCCACCATCTGGCCGAGGGCAACGGCATCTGGCGCCTGTGGGAGCTGAGATGGCTCTGAGCCCGACGGCCGAGGTCCGGCCCGCACCTTCTCGGTGCGGGCCCCGAAGAGCTGCCTGCGACCAACGTGCGTGGGTGCGGCTGGCAGACTGAGGTGGTTGATCCCTTGTTGCCTGGAGTTGGTATGCCGCCACCGCTGGCCCCTGTCGTCCGCCCTGCTGTCGGGGAGGATCTCGGGGCGCTTCAAGAACTCGCCCGCCGCACGATCCGCGCGCGCTACCGTTCTTTCCTGGGGGACGAGAGCGTCGATCGGTTCATCAGCAGCGGGGCCTCGGATGATCACATCGCATCGCACTTCCGCCAGGGGCACGTCCACTGCATGGAGGCGGGCGGGGACACGGTCGGCCTGATGATCCTCGACGGGCCGACCATCGACCTGATGTTGATCGACGTCGATCGCCAGCGCCAGGGCCTGGGAAGAGTTCTCCTCTCCCAGGCCGAGGAGATGCTCTTCGCCGAGTACGAGAACATCCGCCTGGAGAGCTTCGCCGACAACCACGTGGCCAACGCGTTCTATGAGGCGTGCGGTTGGTCGACGGCAGGCCCGCTGGAAGCTGAGGGACCTGCCAAGATCGAATTCGTGCAACGCCGTGGAGCGGCACCGGCCGATTGACGACCCGGCCAGGTCAGCGCCCACTTTGAGGTGGTCCGGTCTGGACCACCCGGCCCGCCCTCACGTCCAGCCGTCAGCGCGGCGGTGTCGGTACCCCGCCGGCGGGGCCCGCGGGCCCCTCGCTGCGGCGCTGAGGCCTCCTGCGCGGGTACGAGGTCATGACGTGCCGTGTCCGACCGCCCACGACGCGGCACTCCTCGGTGGCCTGCCTGATGCTGGGAGGTGCGCGGCGTAGGTTGCTGTGTGGAGGCAGGGACCGGGCGTCGGTACTGGTGGTCATGCTCAGGATCGGAAGGGAGCTGATGCGAGGACCGGCGACGGTTGGTTGATGCAGCGGCTTGTGCGACAGCATCGGGAGAATCCATGGCACGTGACCGAGCGAAGCCTCCGAACATTGCTGACCTGCATCACTTCGTGGACGACCAGCTCGACCAGATCTCCGCGCAGCTCACGGGGCTGGCCCGGACACGGGACCGGTTGCAGGCCCTGCTGGACGCGGTCATGGCAGTCAGCCGGGAGTTGGAGCTGCCGGTGGTGCTGGACCGCATCGTCAGGGCGGCCATGGATCT